>VXPI01000279.1:4459-6833 GCA_009839585.1 Gammaproteobacteria bacterium | reverse complement strand
AGCGTCAGATTTTTATAAGAGTCAGATACTTAATTTGGCTGAATATTTCCATTTGATATTTGGATTCGGGCAAAGAAAAATAAAATTTCCAGATTAAACACAACATTAACAGTTTCTTATAGGGACGTTCTCAATAAGGATGAGGATGTGGTTTCAAGATATTGCATGATAGAGTTTTCAGAGGAAGAGGCGATGGTGTGAGAGCATCTGGGGACCCTAATCCAAAAATAGGAGTTATGGAAATACGTTGAACGCCCTGCATGACGTGGTTTTCGAGAGTTCTGAAGTTTCACCCAGTGGGTGATTCCGCCAAGAAGCCATCGCAAGGTCCCCCGGCACTACGATACGCACCTCTGTCAGGAGCGCAATCCGGTGGAACGACTGTTTCAGAAGCCAAGCACTACCGCCGCATCGCCACGCGCTACGAGCGACTCGCGGTCACCTATATGACCATGCTTGCCCTCGCCTCCACCATCATATGGCTCAATTGAGAACGCCCCATAGGAAATTCATGCATGGAAAATGGCCTGGTCCGAAAGAATTCAGTCGCCAATGGCGCAAGTATCTATAGCCTGCACAAGGCTAACCATTATTCTTCATCATCATCCAGAATCCGGTGTGCCGGCGAGTCCAGATCATCAAACTGCCCAGTCAGGACTGCCCAGATCGCACCACCCACAATCAAGACAACCAGGAGCAGGGACAATGGAATCATGAGATACAGAATATCCATGCAAGTAATCAGCTCCCGGCTTCTGGTTGACGACGAGATTGCGATTGGCCCATTCTCAGTGCATTGCCACTCACAATCAGTGAACTGGCGGACATGCCGATAGCGGCAAGCCAGGGTGGTATCAATCCAAACATGGCACATGGAATCGCCATAAGATTGTAGCCAAGTGCCCACGACATATTCTGACGAATGGTTCTGCGAGTCCGCCACGCGACCTCAATAACTTCCAGAATCTCAGTCAGCCGACCATTCAGCAAAACGGCATCCGAATGCAGGCGGGTCAAATCGGAGGCCTCGCCCATGGCAATGGAAACACTGGCAAGTGCCGACATCGGCGCATCATTGATTCCATCACCGACCACCATTACCCGTTTTCCACTATCGATTCGCTGACGGACAAACTCGAGTTTCTCACTAGGTGACATCTCTGCATGATAATCGTCAATTCCTGTATCCTGTGCTACTCGCTCTACAGCATCCTTGCTGTCTCCGGACAGCATAATCAGGTCCAGACCCCTGTTTTCCAGTTCCTGTACAACCCCCCTTGCATCTTCCCGTAGCGTATCGTCAAGCTCAAACCTTGCAATGACCTGCCCACCATAGGCCAGATAGCACACACTATTATCTGTTTGAAGCTTCTTTTCCAGCAAGTTATCAGGACCGGAAACCAGGGAGCCAATCAGTCGAGCAGATCCTATTGCAGCCTTCTCTCCTTGATATGAACCGATGATTCCGGAACCGGTTTTGGAAGTTAAATTCTCGATTTCAAGATCTTCAAGATCTTCATTTTTCTCGGCTACGTCCCGGAAGGCTTTGGCAAATGGGTGATGTGAATGCTGATTAAGCGAGGCCGCAAGAGACAGTGCCTGCGATTCTCCCCAACCCTCAAGCACTTCCATAGCCTTCAATTCAAACATGCCCATGGTCAAGGTGCCAGTCTTGTCAAACACTACCTGATCAAGCATGCATATATTTTCCAGAAATTCACTCTTCATGGTGACAATTCCCTGCCTCGATAATTTGCCCATCGCCGCAACGAAAGCCGTGGGCGTGGCCAGGGAAAGGGCACAGGGACAAGCCACCACCAATGTTGAGATCACTACAGCCAGCCAAAAATCAGGGTCAATCACCCACCATGCAGCACCTGAAACAAATGCCAGGACAAGGACGCCAGTAATAAAGTAGGACGCAATCCAGTCCGCCATCAACGCAGTTTGAGATTTGCCTGCCTGTGCAGTTTCAGCCAAGCGCAGGATACGGTTGACCGCAAAGCCTGAAGCGGATGCGACAACCCGTACATGAATGGGGGATTCAAGATTGACACTGCCTGCTACAACCTGACTGCCCACGATCTTCAGGACAGGGCGGCCTTCTCCAGTTAACAGAGATTCATCAGCAGTGGTCTGGCCCGTTTCAATAGTACCATCCACAGGAATGATCTCCCCGGGCTGGACAACAATCCTGTCACCGATGTCTATTTCACGAACATCCACTTGAACCGTCTGGCCATCAACCAGACGAATTGCACTCTCCGGGATGGATTTTTCTATTTGAAGGACAGTTCCCAGGCTACGTCTCCTCGCCGACAACTCAAGAAAGCGTGCGCACAGCAACAACAGGACGAACATTGCGATGGATTCA
>VXPI01000279.1:0-4449 GCA_009839585.1 Gammaproteobacteria bacterium | reverse complement strand
ATAGTAAACCTGTCCTGGATTGCCAATTGTTGCCCATGCGCTCCCGAAAAATGCCACAATCAATGCCAGAGAAACCGGGACATCCATACCCGCCTGACGATTTTTCATATTGTTCCATGCTTGCTGAAAGAAAGGTCTTGCACTAAACAGCATAATCGGAATAGTCAACAGCAATGCAACATATTCGAGCATGGTTCCCAGAGACTCGTTTATACCGTAGGCCTCGCCAAAATACAGTGCTGTCGCAATCATCATGACCTGCATGCCAAGTGCTGCAGCAACCATTATCCTGAGTAGTGCCTGGCGACGCTCTGATTCGATTTTGACTTCCTGCTGCCTGGGCTCATAGGGTGATGATGGATAACCCATTCCCTTGAGCCTGCTTATGATGTCATCCAGAGTCAGGGCCTTGTGGTCGAAGTCGACAGTTGCCCGATGGCTGACGGAATTGACGGAAACCGTATTCAGTCCCGGGAGCTTGAGCAACCCGGACTCTATTTTTCGAATACAGCCACCACAGGTAATCCCAGACACAGTGAGTACGACCTGAGTCCGCTTGTCACCCAGCCTTTCCAGATAACGTTCCGTTAGAGTCGACGATAGTTCGGCGGTGTTATCGATTGCAGAACGTTGTGGGTTTTGGTTGTTCAAGACAAGTCACTGAAAAAATTTGATTGAGTTTGCTTGCGATTTAATATTACAATGTAGAGAGGCAGGAGAAACTGTATTCGGCAATTAGAAAATAAGACGGGAACAATGTTCAAGCATATTTTCAATATCTTCAACAAGCCCGAGGAAGTCTGGTCGGCCCTGCGCTCTGGGGATATATCGATTGCCAATCTGTATATTCAAGTCATTATCCCCCTGTCCCTGATCCCACCGCTAGCCGGGTACTATGGCACCACCCAACACGGTTGGCAGGTCGGCAACAACCCGCCAGTCAAACTCACTCCAGACAGTGCACTGCCGATCTCGGTCATGTACTTTCTAGCCCTGTTGGCTGCATTTTATATTATTGCCCAGTTGATTCACTGGATGTCTTCCACTTATGGAGAGCGTCAGCCCTTTACCCGTTGTCTGGCACTTGCGGTATTTTCAGCAGTACCCCTGCTTTTGGCAGGTATTGCGCAGGTTTACCCCGAACTATGGATAAACCTGCTGATTGGCTTGATTGGAATGACCTATGCCGTGTACCTCCTCTACCGGGGAGTACCGATTATCATGGGCATATCTGATCAACAAGGCTTTTTATTTGCCAGCGCAGTTCTGGCAGCCAGCCTGGTATCGTTGGTAGCAACACTGGCCGCTTCCGTCATACTCTGGGATTTCGGAGTCGGGCCTGCATTCACGCACTAAATCACCATGAACGAAACAGTCCAGTACAACGACAAGGTTGTTCAGCAGTTTGCCATCATGACTGTGGTATGGGGGATTGTCGGCATGCTGGTCGGGGTAATTATCGCGGCACAGCTTGCCTGGCCTGCCCTGAATTTCGATATTGCATGGCTTACATTTGGCCGGCTACGGCCCCTGCATACGAATGCAGTAATTTTTGCTTTTGGCGGCTGTGCGCTGTTTGCAACCTCCTACTATGTGGTCCAGAGAACTTGCGGTGTCAGGCTGTTTTCCGACTTTCTTGCCTCATTAACCTTCTGGGGCTGGCAAACAGTTATCGTGCTGGCTGCAATCACGCTCCCATTGGGGATTACCACCAGCAAGGAATACGCCGAACTTGAATGGCCCATTGATATTCTGATCACGATCATCTGGGTCTCTTATGCCATTGTCTTCTTTGGCACTATCCTGAAAAGAAAAATTCCGCATATCTATGTTGCCAACTGGTTTTTTGCCGGCTTCATCATTGCAGTGGCAGTGCTTCATGTCGTAAACAGTGCCGCCCTGCCGGTAACCCTGTTCAAGTCATATTCGGCGTATGCCGGTGTTCAGGATGCCATGGTGCAGTGGTGGTATGGGCACAATGCAGTCGGCTTCTTTCTGACCGCCGGATTTTTGGGAATCATGTACTACTTTATTCCCAAACAGGCAAATCGTCCGGTTTACTCGTATCGATTGTCCGTAGTGCACTTCTGGGCCCTGGTGTTTACCTATATCTGGGCCGGACCACACCATCTCCATTACACAGCCCTTCCGGACTGGGCCCAGTCATTGGGCATGGTCTTCTCGCTGATTCTTCTTGCACCTTCCTGGGGTGGCATGGTTAACGGCATTATGACCCTCTCCGGCGCCTGGGAAAAACTGAGATCCGATCCGATCCTCAAGTTCCTGGTGGTTTCCGTGTCGTTTTACGGGATGTCGACCTTTGAAGGACCGATGATGTCAATAAAGACCGTCAACGCTCTGTCCCATTACACCGACTGGACAATTGGGCATGTTCATTCCGGCGCTCTGGGATGGGTTGGATTCATCTCAATCGGCGCAATGTACTACTTGATTCCGCGACTGGCAGGTCGTGAACTGTACAGTATCCGGCTGGCCAACATACACTTTCTGGTTGCCACCATTGGCATTGTTCTCTATATCACCGCGATGTGGGTATCCGGAATTATGCAGGGACTGATGTGGAGAGCCGTAAACCCTGATGGGACCCTGACCTACAGCTTTATCGAAAGTGTGCAGGCGATGCATCCTTTCTACATCATTCGCTTTCTGGGAGGACTGCTCTATCTCGCGGGAATGTTGCTGATGGCATACAACCTTGCCAAAACCATATACTCACCAGCTCCAGCATCTCAAGCCCGAGCCCCGGCGGTAGCAGGCTAAATCAATGGGGATCCAGCAAAAAGCAGAAAAAAATATCGGAATCCTGGTCATCCTGACCATGCTTACCATCAGCGTTGGCGGGCTGATACAGATCGTTCCATTGTATTTCCAGACCACGACCACAGAACCGGTCACCGGCCTGGAACCCTACTCTCCACTTGAATTAACCGGTCGAGATATCTATATCAGGGAAGGCTGCTACAACTGCCATTCCCAGATGATTCGCCCATTTCGGGCTGAAACAGAACGTTATGGACATTATTCGGTCGCTGGCGAATATGTCTACGATCGACCATTTCAGTGGGGGTCCAAGCGAACCGGGCCCGATCTTGCGCGGGTTGGTGGACGCTACAGCGATGAATGGCACCGAATACACCTGATTAACCCCAGGCTGGTCGTTCCTGAGTCCATCATGCCGGGATATCCATGGCTTGAATACAAACCCTTGTCCGTCCTGACCATTCAACGCAAGCTCCGGGCTTTACAGGCATTGGGAGTCCCCTACAGCGACGAAGACATACAAAATGCCGCGGATGGTTTTGAAGGCAAAACCGAAATGGATGCCATGATTGCCTATCTTCAGCGTTTGGGTACGGCATTTGAGGAGGCCCGGTAATGGAAACCTTCCACACCATCTGGACCGCGTTGCTAATGATTCTGTTTATCCTGATTTTTATCAGGGCATGGAGTCGCAAGCGGACCCTGGAATATCGCGAAGCCTCCCATATACCCCTGGAAGACGATAACTTGACCAACGGCAGTAGCAAAGATGGCTGATTTCACAAGTGGGTTCTGGCACTGGTTTATCGCTATAGGAACAGTGCTCAGCATTCTTGCGCTGTTTCCGCTGATATTCATGAATCGCGGGCACAAGCCAGAAGGTGATGCGGAAACCTCTGGTCATGTATGGGACGGAGATCTCACCGAATACAACAATCCCCTGCCTTCCTGGTGGTTGAATATGTTCATCATCACGCTGGTTTTTGGCTTGGTGTATCTGGCTTTATATCCCGGTCTGGGTTCGTTCCAGGGTATGCTGGGCTGGTCTTCAAAAGGGCAGTATCAGGAAGAAATTAATGTCGCCAGGGAACAGTTCGATCCCATATTTGAACAATATGCGTCGTTGCCACCTCCTGATTTGATAGCGAATGCCGATGCCATGCGAACCGGCAAGCGCCTGTTCCTGAATAATTGTGCCCAGTGCCACGGGTCTGATGCTTATGGTGCGCCCGGCTTCCCCAATCTTGTCGATAATGACTGGCAATGGGGGTCGGAACATGAACAGATATACCAGACCATCATCAATGGGCGAAATGGCGTAATGCCCCCGTGGAAGGCCGCGCTTGGAGGTCCGGATGGTGTTCGTGATGTTACTCATTATGTCT
The DNA here is from genome assembly GCA_009839585.1 of Gammaproteobacteria bacterium. Taxonomy (GTDB): domain Bacteria; phylum Pseudomonadota; class Gammaproteobacteria; order Arenicellales; family Poriferihabitantaceae; genus Poriferihabitans. The sequence goes on along the minus strand of VXPI01000279.1, from coordinate 283 downwards.
TGAACCTGAGCGGACAAGAGCATGATGCAGAATTTGCAAATGCCGGAAAAGCAAAATACGACCAGATCTGTGTTGCCTGCCACCAGTCCGACGGTTCGGGCAACGTTCTACTCGGTGCTTCGAATATTGCCGACGATATCTGGCTATATGGCGGTTCCTACGATGATATATACCATTCAATAGCGATTGGGCGAAATGGGGTGATGCCGGCCTTTAACAATCTGCTCGGTGAAGATCGCGTATATCTTCTCGCAGCTTACGTACAGAGCCTGGGCAAGCAAAG
>VXPI01000012.1 GCA_009839585.1 Gammaproteobacteria bacterium | reverse complement strand
ATCGCAGGCAGGTAACCAAGCCCTTGCGGTAACTTGACCGGTAAACCGGGCAATCGGCATAGCCGTCTGATGAGTCGAGCCGGACCTTGCCAGGGGTTCAGGAACCGCCAGAGATCGCCTGTCAGGCACTGGATTATGGTGAACATCACCCAGAAGCCCGTCCAGAATACCAGCGGCAGGGGGTTGGACAGCGGATCTGTTGAACCGTTAAATCCGAAGTAAAGCAGACTGCACAGTATCGCGAATGAAACCAGACTCGGGAATGTGCCGGCAAACTCCCGACAGGGAAACAGGCGAATTTTTCGGTTCACAAGCCATTTGAATGTATCAACCGGCACTACCGCAAGCAGCAAAAACGATGCTAGAACTGATGTAGCGCCTCCAATGATGTACAACTCGGTTGGAAGCAGAAGAACCAGTCCTCTTTCAGCACTGTGTGCATGGATGGGCTCCGAGACAAGCGTCAAAGGCAAACCGGCACTAATTGCCTTCAATATCTGCAAAATTCTGGCTTTTTGCATCCAACAAGATATGCTGCACATCGATTCGAGAATCAATGCAAGCAAAAAATTTTTTACCGGAACAGCGGATTCAAACCATTATTCTGTATCAATTTCTTCCCGCCTAAATACCATTATGCATTACTTTTTCTGGCCCTTGATAAATTTCAACCGAATGCGTATTGATGCCTGCATCATGAGGATTTAGGTCTACACATTGAGATGACGGCGAATAACGCACAGTCTTTGCAGGCAACGCATTGATTAACAGGGTTTCGAAGACTGTTGCGATGCCCATCGGATCAATCTGGCTCGCGACAGATTTTACAATATCCGCACTGCCCGATCATGATAACGGACAGACCCGCCAAGTTCATCCGCTGGAAAAATTCCGTGGCTGCATCAACCATGGGGGGCATCAATCCCCGGATAGGCTAGTCCAAGAGCAGAATTATTTTGATCCATGCAGAAGGTTTTTGCTATCACCAGCATCTGATACTTGTCTCCACTCAAAGTACCGAAAATCCGACGAAGCCGCTCCTCCAATCTCGGAAACAGCACAAAGATTTTTTTCACAATCCGCATAATTGCGGCACCACTATTTGAATCACCGGCGATCATTTTGAATTTGACAAGATGTATTCGACAAGTGCTGATCGACCGACAATATCGACGATTCGTATACAAAATTCCGCACCTTCAGCATCAACCGCTTGCAGGTCATCTCCAGGAGAGAAGTAGACAGGCTGTTTTCGGCCTGCATTGATCGACAGGTTCGGTGCATAGAGGTATGTTCGATCATAATTGTCGCGTACGGGGTTCAGCCTTCCCCTCAGCCCCGGAATGTGACCGGTTGCTTCTGGAAATATGACGCTCCCACCTCTTGACAGGACTTTCAGGTCAATCGAGAGAGCTCGTTCACTTGGTGTCCAAGTTTCCAAGTGGGCGGCATGCCCGGGTGCGGATGCAAACACGGTCATGGGTAGTTGCGTAGTATGAAGGTTAATGGCTGCCTCGCCATTTTCATCCGTGATTCCTTGCATCCAGGTCTTGTTGGGATACAGGAGAAGAATGTCGACATCATCCAAGGGCTGTCCTGCGGATCGAACAGAGATTATGATGCGAGATGGACTAGGTTCCTGCATGGCGGCAGGAATGACAAGCAGAACCTCTGAACCGTCAATGATTTCGTACTCTGGGTATTTGCCACACAGTTCCCAGGTCTCACGCTGTATGACAGGAACACCGTCTCCGCGCCGTTCCATAAAATAACGACGATCCTCACTGCCATGGATTTCTCCGACGGGCATTCGCGCCATTATTGAGGCTATGGCTTCGTTGCGAGTAGACTGCCTCAGTGCCATGCTTTCTATGGTGAGGTTATTTGGCAAGGACCCGGGAGATTGGATTTCCAAGCGATCATCAAACATGGACAGGCGAATACTGCTTCCCCTGATCGAATAGTCTCGATGAACAACTGCATTGACCAATGCCTCGAACAGAGCCTTGCTACTGTACTGAGGGAGGTTGGAGCGGGCCGGATCTTTGCGAGCCGCAACCTGCATGTTTCTGATGGTGAAAGCAATAGCATCTGCTATCTGTTCATTCAGTGGACCTGTTATTTCCCGTGAATCAATCTGGCCTGAAGCACGATCTTTTCCCCGATACCTGGTTGCAATTATGTATGCATTGGGCAACCAATCTTCAGGATTTTGAGTACACAGCAAAATTCCTGCGACAGTCGTTCGCAAGATTCCAGCATCATCGAATTCCAGAAGGGCCATTTTTGCCAGAGCTGCCGCGGGGTCAGTCGCTCCCTGTGTGCTCAATAGGGGCTTCCACAATGCCTTGGCCATAGTATTGAATCCGGTTTCTGGGACTGATTGTTTGTCGAACCACAGAAAGCGGGCTTGTGATCTTCGTTGTGCCAGCCGCAGTCGCTCGTCACCGCTAATGAGCCTCTTCGACGATCCCATCCGAATGTAGACCCCGCCGGGGCTGTCATGAACAGAATCGCTCTCGGGCACTTCGATCAGCAGTACTAGTTTGCCGCCTGACAGTTCAATGTGATGTGTATGAATACGCACAGGTGGCTTGATTGTATCGTTGCTCACCTCCACCAAAAGAGAGTCTAGATTCATTATTTGTGCTCTTGACATGCCGATAACATTTCCTTCATCAGAAACACCGGCGATCAAAACTCCTCCGACAGCATTGGCGAAAGCTGCAATTTCATCGGCCCAATCTCTACGAGTCGGGCGTTTGGGTTGACCTCCGGAAAATTCGACCTGCTTGAACTCCCAGAGACTGTCCTCTCCCAACCGAAGGCGCCTTTCAATTTCTTCAACGTTGTACTGCATGTCTCTACATTATCTGCTCATCACGCTATATGCGGCATAGGCCCTGATGCAACCAAGAATTCATTCTCCGGATTCTGCGACGACCCCAATCAGAACCCACGCCAATGCATCGCTATATTCAATACAGGAACACTATATGATTGATACACATTAGTAGATTGAAAAACAACCAAAAGTGATGAATTGTTTGGTGATGAATTGTTTGGTGATTAATCTTATTTTGTTCCCGAATAGAAACTTGCAAAACTGAATTAAAAAGTCTTTTCCGATGAGAAAATATCATGAATAACTTTAATCCGACTTACGATACATTATTCCAGCATAGGACCTTTTGAGTTCTGGCCTCTGACCGGATCCGGCAGAGTGCCTCACCTACTTGCAAGTTCGTTAAAGATCCGGTATCAGTGAAGATGCGTCTTGTTGGGCCTGGTTTTGCCTGGGTGTTGAACGCAAGAATCATGCCCATATTGTCCAGATATCCATCCTCTGCTCCTTCGAAGTCATCAGGCGACTGCGATATCAGCATAATGGACCCGCCCTTGGATCGGCTCATGCGGACTAGATTACCGAGAGCAGGTAGCCTTGATGAAAGAATGACATGGGCTTCGTCAAGCATGGTCAGGTGGCGGAGACTTCGAATACCCTGTCTGTCTGTAGGTGCATCTGATTGGGAATTTATCCAGCGGTCTAACGCATCAAGAGTCAAATTGATAATCAATCTTCTCATTTCTGCAGAACCGTCTTGGGGTAGTTGTATAAGCCAACTTTTAGAAAAGAAAGATGCTGGAGAATAAACGGGTTTGAAAAGATCAAATTGGGTCAGCTCGTTCAATGTTGCTGTCAATTCATCGGGATTACGCCCACGGTCGGCATATTCTGATTCCAATTTCGACGCGATATCCGACAGAGTAACAGAATGGTCTGATGAACTGCTATGTCGAAGCACGGAAGCAACCGCTTCCCTTAGCGCATCAGATTGGACTCCACTGAGCTTGCGTGACTTTACAGCCCCGATGGAGTCTCGTATACGGGCGGCAGTGGTTTTTATCGTTGTGTCCTCACGTGATGCGACGTGAAGCACATCCAGCGGAACCGCCATTTCTGGAGGTGAGATTAATGTGGCATCGAATCTTTCGGTAAAGATATCGGTCAGATCTCCTTTGAAGTCAAACGCTAAAAGAGGTAGCTCGCACTGTTGACGTAAAGTACTGATCATGTGGACTGCGGTTCTAGTTTTGCCAGAACCGACACCACCCATGATTGCCATGTGGGGGCTGCCGCCAGCTCCATTCAAAGAAAAAACGACCGGCTCATCTGATTTGGCATCCCGGCCGATTTCACCTACTGGCAATTTGACTTCACCAGGAAAAGTTGTAGTTTCTTCCTCTGAATGAGTCTCGATAATTTGTCTCCCATCATCAGAAAAGCCAGCAAGCTCAGCCAGGCGTACGATGAATCCCTCCATTTGTTGTCCACCTTCATTCCAGTCCTGCTCTAGTAGAAATGCCCCTCTGTGCCAATGGCGAGCAACCAAATCTTTTAGGACTTTCTTCGTTATTTCGCTATCGCTATTATGTTGTGTGATCATGGCTAACCAAGCGGTAGCTTGTCGGTCTTCGCCAAAAAGCTGCAAGCCGCGCAAGGGTGTAGCCATATCATCAGTCTCTTCTGATGCCAGCTCAGGTGGATCTTCAGGTAGGGACAGCGACCTGCCAACAGCGAGCCGGGCTGCAACATACCGGTGTTTCCAGCCTAGCTTGTCAGTCATTTTTTTACAAATTGCATCTGCTTTCCGAGAAGTATGGTATGTAGAATTCGCAATATCTGATAAGCTGACAGACATATTTTACAGTTCCTGTATATCTAGGCTGTTGACAGTCGTCACGATAACACCTCTGTCGTTCCGGACTTGCAATTCGTAGGCGGCAACTAGACGATGTCTAATGGCATCAAGCTTATCGTCCACAACCTCTTCATCAGTAGATAGTAGGATTACTTGACCAGAACGATCTGTAAAGGTCTTTAGAACACCAAGTCGTTGGGTTCGGCTCAGTCGAGCCAGCGGTGTATCTACGACGAAAGGAAAAGTACGCCCGCTGACTCTTGTTATCGCTGTAATCAATGCTTGAGTAAAAACTTGACTGGCTCCTGCTGATTTCTCGATTTGGTGCAGATCCTGACCCTCAAGTGTTAACATGCGCACTTGGCACTCAGGTGTTATCTCGATTCGGTCTACCCGGTCTGATAGATGAGACATTGTCTTCCATGCATTTGTCATTTCTTGAGCAACTTCATCAACTTCAATTGGCAAGGCTTCTTTGAGAAGATTTTCGATGAGAGTCGTATAGCGATCAGCTTGTTCAGCTCGACGAAGTGAGAGAGCGCCTGCACCTTTTCGTGATATGTAGCGACCAAGTTCCGCTCGTTTTTGGGTAAGTTCTGCCTCTTTGCTTTTAATAAGACGTTCTGCCTCATCCCGTTGGGTTGTATACTTCCCTCTTTGTTCAGATAGATCTTTCAATTGCTGTGTAAGTATTTCGATTTGTGGTGCAGTAGATTCAATCTCTTGCCAATCACGCTTGGCACTCTCAGCCCGCTCGACTGACATACGGAATCTTTCTACCTGACCTGCAAGCTCACCTTCATTGTGGTTGTCTAAGCTTTGCAACCGCTCAATCGCCCGGACGCGTAGTGGACCCATTAATGAAGAGTGGCGATAATTCTCGGCACAACCTTCAGGGGCCGGATGCCATAAAGCGTCCCAAGCACTTCTAGCCGCTCCTACAACTTCTAATCTCTGTTTTTTTTCAAGCGGAGGGTCTAACGCATTGATTCTTCTATCGAGTTCAAGAGCGAAGCGATCGAGATTTTGATTTCCTTCGTTACGGCCGACTTCCCACCGTTCTCGTATATCTTCCGCCTCAAGCGTTTCACATGTTATAGCCCTCAGTTCAGAACCTGCAATCGCTAGGGCAACATCCTCCTGAATCAGTGCCAATAGTGCGTCCATTGCACGTTGAGCCTCATCACGATGTCGTTGCTCAGTCTGCATGAATTTTCCAACCATTGCGGTAGTACTTTCCCCACGACTACCAATTACCTGGGTCAGTTCATCAATCTGGACTTCAAGCCTGGGCAGAACGTCTGTCGCTTCACTTAGCCGTTTTCTTTGCGCCTCAATACATTCTTGAATGTTGTCGATTTCGTCCTCCACCTTCTTCACTGTACTGTCGGACGGTGCTGCTGCTGAGGTGCGTATTCGTTGGGCATATGTCGCCAAAGAGGACTTGAGACTACGCAATATAGGCAGTCCCAGCAAACCCTCTATACCTCCTCGAACCTGCTCACTCATTTCACGATTTGCGTAGCGCTGAACCTGTTCACCATCAAAAAGGAAAAATTCAGCCAAGCTTGGAGGCAGAAAGTGTTTCGATATCCACTCGCTGAACCACTGATCACGATTGTCAATTCCAGAAGGGGGCATGACGGGTTCCCTTCCCAAACCATGAAAAATTGTCAAATCATCATCGCTGGGCTTGTGTTGACGGTTTTGTCGAAAGTGCCATATTCGTGTCAATTCAATTGGCTCTCCGTTATCATCCTCCACCTCAATCGAAACTGAACATTTCGCTGGCCCGGTTTCATTGGCCCGATAGTGGAGTGCATTGCTCAGAAATTGGCTATAGCTAGCTTTGAACCGATCGGTAATGTCACCATTCGTTACGGTCCTGGCACGCGGCACGAGGGACAGTCCTTCTCGCCCAAACAATCCAAGCGTCATCGCCTCAAAGAAAGAGGTTTTACCATACTCATTGGGACCCCGAATCAGGATGACATTCCGGCTTTCATGGGGTGCCGGAAACTCAAAGCGGGCGTGTCGGTATGAACGCCAATTGATGAGTTCAACGGTACGAAGGTGCATTATTCGTCCGTTTCAGGTTCAATATCGTCGAAGATTTCGTTGAAGGCCTCCGTGATTCCTCGCTTCTTTAATTTCCCTTGCTG
>VXPI01000399.1 GCA_009839585.1 Gammaproteobacteria bacterium | reverse complement strand
CCGTAAGCAAGAATAGAAGCTGAATTTTTCTTCGCACGTTCAACCTGGTCGATAGCGAGACTTCGTCCTTCATTCACATCTGCAATCGACAGGGATGCAACTGCACGCCGTAGTTTTTGGCCAGTAACTCCAGAAAATGGGAGGAGAGCCGGATTCTCAATGACCGTTTGCGGATCAATATCGGCATCATGCATAGCCCGAAATTTCATGGGGCCGAAGCTCTTGATTCGTCCCAAGGTATATATTGCTCCCAAGTGATTTATGTTGGGATAATTTTCCTGTGCTTTCAAACTGGCCTACTACCCGACAATCGTCTTCAATTTCTCTATTGATTGTAGGCAATCATACTTGAAGAAAGCCACACTGATAAATACTCGACGTTATTGAAAGTCTCGCGAGACTATCAGGGAAAGTGCCGAGACAGAGGCGCATAGGTTTATACCAATGATGCGGGAGTACATGACACACTGCCGTGTTTTCATCAGGGAAATGGCATATGCCAACGATGCTGGTTCATACATGGCGATGATGAAACGAGAACATAATGGCATTTACCACATCAGGTTACCGAAGCATTTGCAGATTTAATACGTTGATGAGTTTGCTGGCCGTCATAATGTCCGGTACTTTTGACACCGAAGATCAGATGATCTATCAGGTCGCTATGACTGACGGAAAAATCTGATGTCCGAGAATATGGTTAGAAACGATTGGCTTTTGAAGATGTAATTTATAGCAACATAGAACTTAATTCCCGCAATTCAATAGCTCAAGATCCAAAGCCACGACGAGATAAAGATGTCAGTATCGTTTCCCCCAGAACTCCGGGACTAAAACCTCTAACCGCCATCCTTTATTAACATCCTCGTCAAGCCAGAATTAATACCCGACACGAACTGATCTGCCATCTCAAAAATTTCGTGGCCCATAGCGGCATCAATAGGTTTATTCGTGTAATCCGCCACGAGTCTGGCACGCTCTATTTTTGACAATAACTGTCCAAAAGCCGCATCAATTAAGCTGGCTTTGACGATAAATTGATGAAACTGGGTATTCAGACCACTATGAGTCTTGGGTACAGATATCGCCTGAGTAACCAGTGCGGCATGCGCAGCCTCAAAAACAGCGAAATATGCACGATTGCAACCCCCCTGTAATATCCGTTATCCAGCAACAGCCGGGGCTCTTGAAGCCCTTCCCTAGCGCACTGCAAGTGTTGATCAGGCGACACCGCTTGACTGTATCTCTATCCCGTCAGCCAGCACATTCCGGTAGAAATGGGGATTGTGCTGTTTATCCGGCTCAAGAAACTCGTTCTCCCAGACGATGATGGCCGCCACATTCATGGGGCGGTCCATCTCAAGCATAACCCTGGAGCTTATGTTGGCGAGGCTCATCAGCAGGTTAAACTGCGTACCGTCGCCGGGGTCTGATCCAGCCAAAACCAGGGCGATGTCGATGTCACTGTCCACTTGGTTATCACCGCGTGCACGGCTCCCGTACAACAGTATTCTTGATATTTCCGGCAATGCGACGTCAGCCAAGCGAGCCATGAATAACTCAATCGCTTTTCTTGCATCAGGAACCAGCCTGTAGTCTGCGCCAGCGGCATGTTTTGACGCTATCTCAATCATAGGCTTGATTATACAGTTGCCGGCAGTATCAAGCAATCACCAGAAGTGGCACAGTGTGTCTGGATGATAGGTCAGGATGCCTGAATTTATCCATTGATTTGCCTGTAATCACGATTCAAGAAAAAACGCCCGAATAAAGATCCGTGCGTAGTGGTCCAGAAGCAAAAACGCAAATAAAGCGCTGAGGTAGAAGATCGAATAGCCGAAAGTCTTCATGGCGTAGCCATCGCCATCGGTGGTATAGAGTTTCGCCGAATAAAAGACAAACCCCGCACCCAGTGCGATCGCGCCGGCCAGATAGATCGTGCCACTCATCATCACCAAAAATGGCATCAGGGTAACCACTACCAGCAACACGGTATAGAGCAATACGTGTAATTTGGTAAATGCAATACCGTGGGTAACCGGCAGCATCGGTATATCTGCATTGGCATATTCATCAACGCGCTTGATGGCAAGTGCCCAGAAATGCGGCGGAGTCCAGATGAAGATTATCAGAAACAGGAGTAGTGCTTCACTGTGTAATTCTCCAGTTACGGCTACCCACCCCAAAACCGGTGGCGCTGCGCCTGCTGCACCCCCAAGCACGATATTCTGGGGAGTTGAACGTTTCAGAAACATCGAATAGATAATTGCGTAACCCACCATGGAGGACAGAGTAAGTGCAGCTGTTAGCAGATTGACAAATGCGACCAGAAAAGCCATGGAAAGCGTCGCCAGAATCAAGGCAAAAATTACCGCCTGGCCACCACTGATCTGCCCACGGGGAATCGGGCGCCCGCGGGTACGTTCCATTCTGGTGTCAATTTCCTCATCAACCCAGTGATTGAGGGCAGCTCCGGCTGATGCGGCAAGACCGATACCAGTCAGCCCCCAGAACCATGCGGCAAAGGGAATGGGTCCTTCCGTCGACAATGACATGCCAACCAGAGCCGTGAACAAAATCAACAACACGACTTTTGGCTTGCACAAATTCAGATATTCACGCCATGGAAAGAAGGTTTGTATCGCCGTGGTCATGGTTTCTGTTCGCTCATCAATGTGGTCGTTGAACACTGTCTTGCGATTTCGGCTTGTATGGCTCCGGCAAGTGACTCTCTTTCTTCTTGATTGAGACACTGTCCTATCTCGACCCATTTGCCTCTGGAGCCCAGTAACAGGCGCGGAAGATACCACCGGTAAATTGGTGGGTCGAGACGGATTTGCGTCCAATGGACGGGGAAACGCCAAACCCGACGGTTGTTTTTTTCGACATGTCGAATCACCACATGGTCACGATCAACAATCACCCGCTCCCGGTACGCAGAGTTCTGCTTGATTAGATACAGAACCAGGCCCACTCCGGCCATATCAAGCACAGCAAACGGCAAAATCATCCAGTATCCAAGAAAGGCGAACCGCAATGCGATACCTATGCAGAGGGCAGCAAGCAATACGTAGAGTAATGGCGTGGACTGGCGGTTGAATGAGCCGTTTGGACGAATAACGAAATGCGCTGGAAGCAAAATCTAGTGTTCGATTTTTGGTGTGGGCTGATTGTACCAAAAAACACCAAACGCACAGGCGGGCAAACACGGTGAAATACCGGGAGATTCATTTACGGAATTCAAGTGCATGGACAACTCGATATTTATCGTGACGGAAAATTTGATGATAAAAATTTCTGCAATACTGAAGATATAATTTTTATTTTATAAAGATTTACTTTATAATTACAAGACAATGGATAAAATCCCCAGAAAACTCTCGGAAAGCGTGCTTTTCGCCTTAAAGCATGCGTCAGTAGTATTTGTCAACGGTCCGCGCCAAGCCGGCAAAAGCACGATGGTGCAGATGCATGCAGAAACGGATTACCCTGCAGAATATCCTAATCCATAAATAGAGCAGTCCGTGTCAGGTGCGAAGTCTTGTTCGCCGTGAGTTTCAGCCCCGAAGCCGGAATCACCCACTGGGTGAAACTTCAGAACTCTCAAAAACCACGTCATGCAGGGCATTCAACGTATTTCCATGTTTTCTATTTTGGGATTAGGGGAATACATCAGCTTTGACAACATCACGACAGCAGCGGCAGCAGCATCTTCTCCGTACAGTTTCCTGAAAGAACATGAAGGACCAGTCATTCTTGATGAAGTACAGATAGTGCCGGAAATATTTCGCGCCCTGAAAATGAGAGTTGATGAATTGCGCTGGAAAGGCAGCGAATCAATCAATGGTCGTTATTTACTAACCAGTTCAGCCAACACTATGGCTTTGCCCAGGCTTTCTGACCCATTGGTCGGGCGAATGAGCATAAAAACGCTCTATCCGTTAAGCGTGAGCGAGGTTCTGGATGGAGAAGGAAATTTTCTGGAAAGACTGTTTTTCTGCGATTTTTCAAAATCCGATACAGTGGAAGCGTCCGTAAATGAAGCATTGCGTCTGGCAACCTTTCCTGAAGTTTCTGGCAAAAAGGCGAAAGAACGTGCTGTATGGTTCGACGGCTATCTGACATCGATCCTGCAACGTGATGTGCGGATGATTTCTGAACTGGAAAAAATCACCCTGCTACCGACATTGTTGCGAGTGTTGGCAACGCGGGCGGGGGGATTGCTGAATGACGCGGAAATCTCTCGTGATGTAGCGTTGAATCCAGTGACAAGCAAGAGTTACAGAGGCATTCTGCAAGCGATGTTTCTGACCTTCAGTATTCCGTCATGGTATCGAAATATCGGCAAGAGGCTTGTAAAGTCTCCCAAAGGCTATTTGATCGACACTTTATTGCTGTGCCACTTGCTGGATTGGCGATTGGCAGATATGCACATGCGAAGACCCGAGCTATACGGACGTGTAATTGAAAATTTTGTGGCTACCGAGTTGCTCAAAACCCTGTCATTCAGCAATGGCCGGGAACAACTCCTGCACTTTCGCACCAGTGACAATAAAGAGGTTGATTTTGTGCTGGAGCGGCCGGATGGATCACTGGCGGCAATTGAAGTCAAAACTTCTGATACCATAACCCCCTCTGATTTCAAGGGGCTGAAAGTTTTACAGAGTGTTGCGCCGAATGATTTCAAGTGCGGAGTCGTGCTTTATTCGGGCAAAGATGTTGTGCCTCTCGGAGACTCGCTTTATGCCGTGCCCATTGATCGGCTGTGGCATTGATCTGCATCGCACCGAACGATAGATTATGACTGAAACACTTGCAATAAAAGCCGATTTCGAACGCTTTGACGAATGGGTTGATGCTTTTCGCGAAAGCGATCTGGAGATTGTCCGCTGGGAAGATCGAAAACAGGGTCAGGCCATAGACTATGTGCTGGTATGGCAACCGAAGCCCGGCATGTTTGACCAACACCCCGAAATCAAGATCATATTTTCAATTGGCGCAGGTGTTGATCACATGTCCGGAGAGAATGTGTTGCCAGAAGGAGTTCCCGTGGTACGCATGGTCGAAACCAACCTGACTCTGGGGATGACCGAATATGTTGTCTATCAAGTCTTGCGACACCATCGATTCATGCCGCGTTATGAACAATTTCAACGAGACCGAAACTGGAAAGAAATCATGCAGGTTCCGGCCAGTCGGCGCAATGTTGGAATCATGGGGATGGGGGTACTGGGAACGGCCTGCGCCCAAGCCCTGATGTCCTTCGGATTTCACCTGTTTGGCTGGAGTCGCTCTGAAAAACACATTGAGGGCATCAAACACTATCATGGCCCCGAGCAACTCCATACCATGCTTTCACATTGTGATTTTCTGGTTTGCCTGCTTCCTAATACCCGGGAAACCCTCCACATTCTCCGTAAGGAACATCTGGTGCACCTTCCCAAACAGGCTATTCTGATCAATGTTGGACGTGGCAGTTTGCTGGTAGAAGAGGATCTACTGGCACTTCTTGACAATGGTCATCTGAGTGCAGCTGTACTGGACGTGTTTGAAGAGGAACCCTTGCCCACCGACAGTCCGCTCTGGGACCACCCTGCGATTACAGTCACACCCCATATCGCCAGCATGACGGTGCCGGAAACCAGTGCCGAACATATCTGGACGAATATCAAGCTCTACCGTCTCGGCCATCCATTGACCCATGTTGCGGATATGGGGCGGGGATATTGAGGCATGAATACGGCCAACAACCGGCGAAAGTCCTTTGATCTTGCTGTTACCCGCAATCTCGGCATACGCCTTTGCATCTTGAATTTTGGCAATTTGAACCTTATTAATCTAGTCACTTCTACGGTTTTATACCACGCCTACAGTCAAGGCGATTCGAATTGATTCACTTATTTTACGGAGACATCCATCATGAACCCACTTAAATCCATTGCCGGCACGATTATTTCGGGGTTTGTTCTCGCAATTATCCTTGCCCTTTTGCTGTAATTTCAGCAAAACACCTTCGAAAAACCAACATAAACCCTAAATCTGGAGAAATCGAATCATGAATACTTGGTCGCTAGTTGTTTGGTTGCATGTATTGGCCGGAATTACCTGGGTCGGATTGCTTTACTACTTCAATTTTGTTCAGGTTCCGGCACTGGCTCAGGCTGCGAATGACAAGGAAGGCCCGGGACCAGCCGGCATTTCAAAATATGTCGCGCCACGCGCCTTGCTGTGGTTTCGGTGGGGGGCCGTTGCAACCTGGCTAACGGGTGCTGCTGCACTGGAATATATTGGTGGATTCACCACTCACTTTTTTGCCACTGGCGGGGTTACTGCAATCGGAGTCGGGGCCTGGCTTGGAACCATCATGCTGTTTAATGTATGGGTATTAATCTGGCCCAACCAGAAAAAAGTACTCGGATTGACTGAAGCCACCCCCGAAGAGGTTGCCAAGGCCAAAAATACCGCACTTTTGGCCTCTCGTACCAATACCATGCTGTCGATACCGATGCTGATGTGCATGGTTTCCTTTGGGCATGGTTTGCCATTCTAGTCGTCTTATCGCACTGTTCGATGTGGGCAAGGGCATTTGTGAAACTGAAATCAGCTACCAGCCTGATTACCGGAAATCATCTGGGCAGGATTGCCGATAAGCAAGAGGCATAGATGCATGTACAGTATCTTCAAATCAGCCAAGATGCCCGACCCGGATCGGGCATTACCTGACCGGAAGCAGTCCATTGAGGTAGTCGACCGACATTTTGTGAGCGGAAATCCGATCAAGGGGCCGTTTGCACCGCATATGGAAACAGCGCAGTTCGGTCTGGGATGTTTTTGGGGAGCGGAACGCAAATTCTGGACAATTAAGGGCGTTTATACC
>VXPI01000161.1 GCA_009839585.1 Gammaproteobacteria bacterium | reverse complement strand
GAGAATCTTCCCTTCACTGGTAGAATAACGGGGTTTTCTGGGCAGACACTAATTATCTTGTCCGTCTTGGTCCCGTTTTCGTGACGGACTGGAACCAGGCATTCCGGGCGAATATGCATTTTTGAAAATGGGGCTTTTTGATTTTTTCCCTGCATGACATGATTGAACCGCATAACAAGCAATCCCTGTTTAGACGGGCCTTTGGCCTTCTTCTCGGGCGAATTCGTCCTAGCGGCAAACCAGCCAGATCTCCGGACTCGCGAGACCTGACTACCCTAAACATCAATGATGCGCTGGCATCCCAAATCAACTTAATCGAGAAGAGTCTGGCAAATCGACATGCAGCGTCCATCGATCAGAAACAACTGAAATCAATCATCGAAGGCTATCTTGATCTGGGGCAGTCTGATCAGCGACTCTGGATGCAGGTGCTGGTCAGTCAATTTGACATTGATGAAGAGACGCTGCATGACCGGATGCTTGAATATCTCTCGACGCATCGCAGGGACCTGCTGAAGCAAATTCGCAGACTTATGCGGTCCCCGTGGGAGAAGCTTCTGCAACATATCCAGCAAACACCCGCTGGACTCGAATTCCTGATCCGATTGCGTTCTGGTCTACTCTCCTTTGACAACCACCCGGATGACTTGGACAACCTGGAAAGCGTCCTGCATGAATTACTCGCCCAGGAATTCCATCCCAAATCGCTGAGTATCCGGGAACTCGGTGTGTCAGGGCAGCCTGACCTAATCGAAATGCTGGTCGATTATCAAGCACTGCATCAAACTCACACATCCCAGCAGCTCCAGAACCGACTTGAGGGGAATCACCATTGTTTTGCCTTGTTTCACAGTGACCTGATCGATACTCCCTTAGTCTTCGTTCTGGTCGCCAGGGTCAGTGAAATACCGGACAATATTCATGACCTGTATGATGACCATCTATCCGCAACCGAATCGGAAGGGAAAGACAATGCGATAATCTACTCGATCTCCAATGTGGCGAGTGGCCTGGAAGACTTGGGACTTGAGAGCCTGCTTGTTGACCGTCTGCTGTCCAATCTCGACTCCTACTTTGGTGAGCTGGAGAACTGTTTGGCGCTTGCTCCCTTGCCCGGATTCAGGGATTACGTGAAGGCACTACTCTCCAGTCCGGAATCCACTGTCAAAATGACTCGGGAAGAAGTCGACGAGCTCAACGAACTTTTCAAGATTGGTTCGCGTGAATCAGAGCATGAAATACTCGAATCCAGCAAGTTATTTCAGCACTTGCTAACCAGATTGTGTGTAGGCTACCTGATTAACGAAAAGAACGGACATAAGGCAATGAATACAATTGCCGACTTCCATTTGTCCAACGGCGCCACCATCGACCGGATTCACTGGCTTGGAGACCACCTGAACCCGGGAATGCACCAATCCTTCGGAATAATGGTAAGATACCAATACAAGATTAGAGAGTATGAGGAAAATCGCCTGCGATACCTCTCCGACCATGAAATCCGGTATTCTGCCGGGATTAGGGAACTCATACAATAGACATGATCCAATACCATCCATTCCATGGTGGACTGACGAGGCATTTACAGCGCCTGACTTGCCGATATGTCTGACCACAAGCCAAAACCCATAGAACCGGTAAGCGGGACGGTTGTGCCACGATATGCTGGCCCATCCACATTCTGCAGGCTTCCTGAGCTCAGGGATGTCGGGACCTGCGATATTGCCATTCTGGGCGTACCGTTTGATTCTGGCACCAGTTATCGGCCCGGTGCACGTTTTGGGCCCGGTGCGATCCGCCAGGCTTCGCGCCACCTTCGCTACAACTTTCATCCGAATTACCAGACGGAACCGTTCAAGTCCCTGCAAGCAGCAGATGCCGGCGATGTAGCCTGCAGTCCCTACAACATTAACGAAGCGATTGACCAGATCGAAAAAACCGCAACCGAAGTTCACCAGCAATGCGAATCCCTGATTTGCATGGGCGGTGATCACACCATTGCAGTTCCACTATTACGGGCCATTAATCAACGCCTGAATGGACCCGTTGCCCTGGTGCACTTTGATGCACATCTGGATACATGGGATACCTATTTTAGTGCGCCATATACCCATGGCACACCCTTTCGGCGTGCTGCCGAAGAGGGATTGTTCATGGATGACTCATCCATGCATGTCGGTATCCGTGGTCCCCTCTACAGTTCGGAAGATCTGAAAAATGATGAAGAACTCGGATTCAAGATCATCCATTGCGATGAGCTGGAAAAATTTGGACCGGACCATGTGGCCGACCGGATTCGTAAACGAGTTGGCGATTGCCCGCTTTACCTGTCGATTGACATTGATGTTCTCGACCCAGCCCATGCGCCGGGTACTGGCACCCCGGAAATTGCAGGACTTACGACCCGGGAACTTGTGAACATTCTGAGAGGACTCGCGGGTGTAAACCTGGTGGGAGGCGATGTGGTCGAAGTAAGCCCCGGCTACGATCATGCCGAATTAACTTCGCTGGCTGCCGCCACGATCGTTTTCGAGATGATCAACCTGATTGTCTGCCGCCCATCTTGAAAGATGCCAGTGAACCATTGATCAGGCCGGCGGCTATTGATCATGCGCCAGCTATCAATGATATAGCCAACTGGTATATCGAGCACACTTCGATAAACTTTGATACCCAACCCTGGAGTCTGGACAAGCGTATTCAGTGGGCCGGCAGTTTCAATCAGGAAAATTGCCCATACCACCTGCTGATTGCTGAAATCGAAGGAGAGATTGCGGGCTTCATCTATAACACGTTTTTTCGCCCAAAAAATGCCTATGACCGGTCCACGGAGACTACGGTCTATGTCAAACAGGATATGTCTCGTCGTGGAATTGGCGAAGCACTCTACCGTGAACTCTTCGCCCGGATTCAACTCACTGACCTGCATCGTGCTTTTGCGATCATTACCTTGCCCAACCCGGCGTCAATCCGCTTGCACGAAAAGCTGGGGTTTACGGAATGTGGGCTACTCAGTGAGGCTGGCTGGAAATTCAATACCTATCACAGTATTGCAATGTACGAAATGAAGATAACGAAAAATCATAGAGCGAGTGATTCCGACTCCGATATATAATCCGCCTCCACACTCTACAGAACTCTGACCATGAGCCGACCCAGCAACCGTCAACCCGATGAACTGCGATCCATCAATATTACTCGAGGCTATACCCGGTACGCAGAAGGTTCGGTATTAATCGAATTTGGCAATACACGTATTTTGTGCAATGCAACGATTGAGAACCGCGTTCCGCCCTTTCTCAGAAATTCAAAGCGAGGGTGGATCACGGCCGAGTATGGCCTACTTCCCCGGTCGACCAGCGAGCGGACCATGCGTGAAGCATCCCGCGGCAAGCAAACCGGACGCACCCTTGAAATTCAGCGCCTGATCGGTAGATCATTGCGCACCGCTGTCAATATGAAGATGCTTGGCGAGAGAACCATTACCGTTGACTGTGATGTAATACAGGCAGACGGAGGAACTCGAACTGCGGCCATTACCGGCGGCTATGTTGCCGTTGTCGACGCAGTCAACCGGATGCTGAAAGATGAAATGATTACCGAAGACCCAATGCTTTGTGCGATCGCTTCCGTCTCGGTCGGCATCTACAAGGGGATTGTCATTACCGACCTGGATTATGCCGAAGACAGCCAGGCCGATACCGACATGAACATAGTCATGGATAACAGTGGGCGCTTTATTGAGATTCAGGGAACGGCTGAAAAAGCCCCGTTCAGTAAAGAGCAAGTCGACACTATGCTAAGTCAGGCAGGTACCGCCTGTCAAAAACTGCTTGAATATCAACGACAGGCACTTGAACAGCCACACAACACCTGACAACAGACCGTGAGTCAGCCCTTAATGGAAATTGTTGTTGCGTCTGGCAATCGAGGGAAAATTCGCGAATTTACCCAAATTCTGGAATGCCCTTCATTCCTCGTCCGACCAATGTCCGAACTCGGTATCCCGGAGCCTGAAGAAACGGGATCCACTTTTGAAGAAAACGCGCTGCTCAAGGCCCGCACCGCCAGTCGACATGCAAACCTGCCGACTATTGCGGATGATTCAGGATTGTCGGTTGATTGTCTCGATGGGGCGCCTGGAGTCTATTCTGCTCGATATGCCGGTCTCCATGCCACCGACCACCAGAACGTTAAAAAACTTCTCAATGAGATGAATGGTGTTGACCAGTCCTCCCGGAGGGCAAGATTCCATTGTGTGATTGCAGTGGTCCGGCACTTTGAGGATGAGCAGCCACTGATATTTTCCGATTCCTGGCAGGGGGAAATTGCCACAACCCCTTCCGGAGAAAACGGATTTGGATATGATCCGGTGTTTTATCTGCCCGAATACCGGTGCACGGCTGCCCAGCTTAAGCCGGAAATCAAAAACAGGATCAGTCACCGTGCCAAGGCCCTTGAACAATTCAAGGCAAAACTCCACCATACGGATATCCTTGCCACCTCCTCCGGCCAGAACACCAGAGCATAACCATGATTCTCGAACGACTAATCAGTTTCCAAGGGCGGCCCGGTCCGGTTCTATTGGTTATTGCCGATGGTGTCGGGCTGGCAGAACCCGGCGCAGCGAATGCCCTGTCGTTGGCCCATACCCCCAATATTGATCGATTGCTTGCAAGTCCGATGAGCACCAAGCTCAATGCACACGGCGAATGGGTGGGCTTGCCTTCAAACTCGGATATGGGCAATAGCGAAGTCGGGCATAACACCCTGGGAGGTGGGCGCATTTTTGACCAAGGTGCAAAGCTTGTAGACTCTGCTATTGATTCCGGATCCCTGTTTGAATCGGATGTGTGGAAGACCGTTCGAGAACGAGGATTGGCCGGTGGGACTGTGCATTTTATCGGACTCGTCTCCGACGGCAATGTGCACTCCAACATCCGCCACCTGCTTCGAATTCTGGATCAAAGCCATGATGCAGGCATCCGATCAGTGTGCGTACATGCACTACTGGATGGACGTGATGTCGATCCCCGTTCAGCGCCCCAGTATCTCAGGATCCTTCAGTCAAAACTTGACCAAATAAACCAGACTGCCGATGCCGGCTATCGCATCGCAAGCGGTGGTGGGCGTATGCGAATCACCATGGATCGCTACCAAGCCGACTGGAATATGGTCCATCGAGGCTTCAATGCACATGTTCATGGATGCGTAGATGAAACCGGCCATCTGGTTACCGATGCAATCGATGAAGTAGAAAGGCAGTACGCAACTGACCCCGGGATTACCGATCAGTATCTTGCCCCATTTGTAGTAACTGGGAACGGGCAACCTGTTGGGAAGATGCAGGACGGTGATGCGGTGGTACTGTTCAATTTTCGGGGAGACCGGGCTATGGAGATTTCGTCTGCGCTTGACGACGCAAAATTCGAGCACTTTGAACGAGGAAACTTTCCCGATATCTACTTCTGTGGCATGCTTCAATACGATGGCGACCTAAAGATACCTCGAAATTACCTGGTTCAGCCTCCAGTCATTGAGCGCACCATGGGGGAATACCTGTGCGCCAAAAAGGTTCCCAGTTTTGCGGTTAGCGAAACCCAGAAATTTGGACATGTTACCTATTTCTGGAACGGCAATCGATCCGGCTATATCGACGAGACGCTTGAGACGTATATCGAAATCCCGTCAGACAATCTGCCGTTTGACCAGGCTCCCGACATGAAGTCCAGGGAAATCACGGACGCTACCATAGAACTGCTGATATCAGGGAAATATCGTTTTGGCCGTATCAACTTTGCCAATGGGGATATGGTTGGGCATACCGGCAATATCGAGGCAACGGTTCAGTCCCTGGAATCTGTTGATGCATGTCTCGGGCGTTTGCTTGAGGCTGTCGATGCCCTCAAGGGGGTTCTGGTATTCACCGCAGATCATGGCAATGCCGAAGAGATGTTCACCGAACGTGAAGGCAAGCGCATGCCCAAGACTTCACATTCCCTCAATCCCGTGCCGTTCGTAATCGCTGATTCAAGCAATGATTATGCCTATGGCTTGCAAAGCGGGGTTGAGGGTGGTCTGGCCAATGTAGCAGCAACCCTGTTTAACCTGCTGGGTTTCAGGGCACCTCACGACTATGAGGCATCGCTGATTCACTTTCCGAAAGAACCACTCCGGCGCACCTTGTATAGCGGCAGAGTGGCGAGTCTCGGTCTAGAGTCGTTCAAGCCCAGTGAAGACGATGCTGAATGGGTCACCATGGAGATTATCCGACATCCCGGTAGCGCTGTAATTGCGGCCGTTGACAGGCAAAACAGGGTCTGCCTGATCCGACAATATCGCCCGGCTGCATCCGACTGGATCTGGGAATTGCCAGCCGGTGGCATTGAATTTCCTGAAACGCCTGATGAAACTGCCCGGCGGGAACTTCAGGAGGAGACCGGGTATAGTGCCGATCAATGGGAGATGCTGGGTTCGTTTTACACCTCACCCGGATATTCCGATGAATACATGCATGCCTATAAAGCGAGTCATTTGCATGCCGGAGAACAATCGCTTGAAGCACATGAAATTCTGGAACCTCACTGGCTCGAAATCGAGAAAATTGAGGACATGATCAGGCGAGGAGAAATTATAGATGCCAAGACCATCACGACCATGTTTCTGATGGCATCGGGCAAGGACTGATCTCTTGTCCGGAACTTAACCTGCATAGCATGTTTGCTGTATGCATTAAGTACCATGCGTACTGTTTATACTGACTAACTGACCAAAGTCGCGGGGATCCTGATGGCTAGATGGCTAACGGGATATATCGAATGCGGCTTGATCCTGTAATATGCAAATATCGGACACCCGAATGGCAGATAGACTTAGTCAAGTGCTTCAGGA
>VXPI01000316.1 GCA_009839585.1 Gammaproteobacteria bacterium | reverse complement strand
CCGCGCCCGCCACGCAAAAGCAGCCGCGGACAGGCGCCGAAAAGCGAAGCCGAAAAGCTGCACCGGGCCTTCGTCGACTACAAGAGCGAAATCCTCCGGTTTGCCAGACAGCCCGAGGTGCCGTTCACCAACAACCGGTCAGAGCGCGACCTCAGAATGGCCAAGACCAAGCAGAAGGTCAGCGGCACCTTCCGCTCCGCCCTGCATGCCCAGGCCTACTGCCGCATCTCCAGCTACCTCCAGTCCGCCGCCAGACACAGCGTCGGACCGCTCGCCGCAATCCGCCTCGCACTGCAGGGCCGCGCTCTGGAACTGCTCGACAGTCCCGAATAAAACCTGCCCTGTCAAACCCCTGCCTGAACACTCAGCAGGGGGCGAGTAGTTACGCTCATCCGTTGAATTCGATCATTGCTTGAGAGTTCAGCCTTTGATTCCACATCAGCCAGACAGGCAAAAACTCCAATAACGGATCTGTTTGCTACTTGTCTTGCCAGTTTCAAAAGAGTAGTCAAGAAACGCTTACCCGAGCGAAAATGGCAAGATTCATGTCAAGGAGAATCAGCCGGTTCCTTTCTGGCGTTGCACCGTCATCATTATGACAGCGAAATCGCCTTTCCGAAATTATCGTGAAACCGCCCTTCTATCTCCTCAAGCGTGGGTGAATGATTCTGGGTTCCTGAGTGTTCGATCTTGATACCGCCCATCAGGGAACCGAGTTGTGCAGAGGTTTCCCAATCCAGCCTATTGGCCAAACCATACAGCAGGCCCGATCGATACGCATCACCACATCCCGTAGGATCAACCACCTCTGAGACATTCACGGCTTGAACATGAAGTTCCTGACCATTTAGGTAGATCTCAGACCCGTTGGCGCCGCGGGTAATGACCAGTATTCCAGCCATTTCCTGAATTGACGCCAGGGACAATCCGGTCTTGTTTGAAATCAGTTTGCACTCGTAGTCATTGACGCAGACATAGTTAGCAATGGAGATTAACTCGATCATTTCATGCCCACTGAATACCGGTATCGATTGACCCGGATCAAAAATAAACGGGATACCGGAACCATGAAGCGTGTGTACATGCTGAACCATGGCCTGCTTGTCGTTTGGAGCCACAATGGCAAGTTCAATATTACCGGCTTCACGGGCATCGACCATAGAGGCATCAGTCATCGCTCCCGGATGAAACGCCGTAATCTGATTATTGTCCATGTCCGTGGTTACAAATGCTTGCGCTGTATAGGTATCTTCTACTTCAACAACGTGTGTTGTATCTATACCGTTAGAATGCATCCAGTCACGATAAAGAGCAAAGTCCTTGCCAACCGTTCCCATGGGTATTGCATCACCTCCCAGCAAACTGAGGTTGTAGGCAATATTGCCGCAACAGCCCCCAAAATCTCTTCTCATGCCCTCAGCTGTAAGGCTCAAGTTAATGATGTGAACCTGATCAGGCAATATATGATTGGCAAAGTGATCGCCAAACATCAGAATCGTGTCGTATGCAATTGAGCCTGTAATCAAGGTACGCATGGGTCTGACTGGATATTATGCAAGGTGGGGGGCTTCACGACCTATCCGCATGAAACGGCCGATTAGAAGCGAATGCGGGATTATATGTCAGCATTTATTGAGGTTGAGCAAATCAACGGAAGATCTCCAATATCTCCCATCGCAAATCCCGCAAGCACCCTCTTGACCGGATTTAGGCGGTTCACAAGCTTCAAGCCAGCACCACCGATTACACGACTTCCCTGAATGTGACTGCCAAACAGGAACTTGAATCCGCGCATGGAATTCAATACCAGGGCATTCTCTCCCTTGCGCCAGCGCTCATAACGCCGAAGTACCGTATGTGAATCAATATCTCGTCCATGTTGCCTGGACTCGCCAAGCACCTGGGACAGGGACGCTGCATCCAGAAGCCCCATATTGGCACCAAGCCCCGCCAGAGGGTGAATGGAATGGGCGGAATCGCCAACCAAGGCAACCCGATTGGCAATATAGGATTCGGCTTGATGCTGTCTAAGCACAAACGAATAACGCTTTCCCGTGTTTGTAATTCTACCCACTCGTCCCTCAAAACTCGTGGTCAATGCCTCACAAAATGCCGCATCATCAAGCGCCATCAAGGCATGGTAGCACTCATCATCACACGACCAGACCAGTGAGCACCTCCCTTCCTCAAGAGGGAGCAGTGCAGCAACCCCATTCGGCAAAAAAACCTGCCATGCGACATGGCCATGGTGGTTATCCGCCAATACCTCTGCAACGATTGCCTGTTGTCCAGATGTATATTCCTGTTTGCCAATATCCGAGAGTGAACGGCTAATCGAATCGACACCATCCGCACCGACCAGTAACCGGCATCGGACTTCATGACCGGAGTCGGTATGCAAGTCAAGACCGTCATCGTTGACCATAAAACTCTCGAGTTGTGACTCCTCAATGACGGAAACACTCGGTTGCTCTGCCAACAAGTGGAATAACGATGAAGTGATGACCGTGTTTTCGATGATGGCGCCAAGATGGGGAACCCGCATCTCTTTTGCCGCAAACTGAATGGCACCTCCGGTATCGCTCTCCCATACCTTCATTTGGTAATAGGGGTTCACTCGCTTGTTTCGAATATCTCCCCAGACTCCGAGATGCTTGAAAATGCGAATCGATGCATGATTAACCGCATTCACGCGAGGATGGCATTGATCCGGGGACCACTCGGGCCTTGACCCTGCATTGATCAGACAGACATTGAGCCCCTGAAGACCCAGTAAACCGGCTAGGGTACCGCCCACAATCCCACCGCCGGATATGGCAACGTCAAACACCTCCCCCTTGCTCTTGAATACCATCAGTGAACCGGTATGCCCGAGGTCAGTTTCTGGGGGGATGCATGGAGTCCCATGGTGGTTTTGATCAACATTCGTTTTGCAGGCGGAAAATGCTCAATCGCCACCAAGCCGGCATTTCGAAGCCAGGAAACAGGGGCAATTGAATTCGAAAATATCTGGATCAATGTATGCGTAAAACCCTCAACCGCCCGGGAATCCTGCCTGCGAAGGCGAACATATTCCCGAGCCATTTCCATGCTACCGAGAGCCAAACCGGATTCCGAAACCAGGTGGACAAGACAGGCCACATCCCTTAACCCAAGATTAAACCCTTGTCCGGCAACCGGGTGCACGGTATGAGCCGCATTCCCCAGTAATACCGATCGCTTGAGTGCCGGACGATCAACGCGAATTCGACTCAAGGGATAACTCTTGCGGGGAGACGGTTCAGAAAAGCTCCCGGCCCGATTCCCGAACATTGACTGCAACAAGTCAACAAATCCCTCATCATCCAGATTCAGTCGTTGACTGACTTCCGTGTTGCGGGTTGTCCAGACCATCGCAAAATGACAGCCATCCGCCCCGCCCCGGACCGCTCCCTGGCCCATGCGGTGAGGCAGTAAAGCGAGCGGCCCGTCATCCAGAAAACGCTCATATGCCCGCCCCTGATGAGGCTGGTCTGTCTTGATAATGCACAAAACCGCCGACTGTTCATAAGCCTTTACATTGACGATATAACCAAGTTCATCAGCAAGCCGTGAACGACCGCCATCTGCTACGACCAGCAATTCTGCAGTAGCCCGGAGTGTTTCAGAACCGTGTGCAATTTCTATCTCGCAGTGAGCCTGCTTGACTCTGGCATTGACCACAGATGCCGGACATAGAAATTCGATCTCCTCACTCTGGTCCAGCGTCTCCAACAACACGCGACCGATGTTTCGGACCGGAATCACATACCCGAGAGATTCCGTTCCCGCATCATGGCAAGATAAGCGGGTCTGTCCAAACCCACCTCGATTCGATACGTGAATATCATGAATCGGCTGTGCTCCGCCCTCTTCTATTTGCTCCCATACTCCCAAAGCACTGAACACATTCCGTGAACTGTAGGTCAAGGCAACTGTTCTCTCGTCATAGGTAGGCTGCAAATCAGAATCGAATGCAACAGACTCAACTACCAGTATGCGTTTACCCGCTTTTATGAGGGCACAAGCCAGACTGGCGCCACATAGGCCACCACCGGCAATTACAATGTCATAATGTCTGGAATTTGATGCCAATCGATCAACTATTCAGCCATGAGTGCCTGGATATTTTCAACATCTTTGGGCACATCCGCAGTCAGAACCTCAGGCCCACCTCGTTTGACAAGTACATCGTCCTCAATGCGTATGCCAATATTGTGCCATTTCTCATCGACCTCCGCGCAAGGCTCGATATACAGACCTGGCTCAACCGTCAAAACCATGCCGGGCTCCAGAGACCGCCCCTCTTCGCCAATCTTGTAGTCCCCGACATCGTGTACGTCAATTCCCAGCCAGTGGCCTGCCGAATGCATATAGAACTTGCGGTAGTCTCCTTTTTCGATCAATTCTTCCGGATCACCTTTCAGCAATCCGATTTCGACCATGCCTTCGGTTAACTTCCTGACTGCAACATCGTGATATTCGGTAACGGGCCGGTCCACCCTGACCGCATCGATTGCTGCCAGCTGAGCTTTCAAGACTACTTCATAGACATCTTTTTGCACACCGGAAAACTTGCCATTGACTGGAAATGTACGGGTAATATCGGAGGCATAGCAATCGATCTCGACTCCTGCATCAATCAATAGAAGATCACCCTCGTTAAGACGATTGCTATTGTCAATATAGTGCAATATACAGGCATTGCCTCCGCCCGCAACAATAGAGGGATAAGCTACAGAAAGGCCACCACCTTGCAAAAACACGTATTCCAGTTCAGCCTGAACCTGATATTCATACATGCCGGGGCGGGTCCTCTGCATCGCCCGGATATGCCCTTTGGCAGCAAGTTTGGCGGCTTTTCGCATGATGCGAATCTCTTCAGAGTCCTTGATCAGGCGCATTTCGTGAAGAATATGATCAAGATGCACAAATTGGGCAGGGACTTTTGCGCCCTGACGGGATCTAGTTCTTAAATCAGAGACAATCGACAATATCTCCTTATCCAGATCGGAATCCCGACCCATTTGAGAATACACGTTCTGGTACTCGGGTAAAAGTTCAACCAGCACCTCTTGAAGCTTCTCGATTGGGTAGGCCTGGTCTGCACCATAGTCCTCAATCGCACCTTTCAAGCCGGCCCGACGCCCATCCCAACGCTCCATTTCCGGGTCTTTCTCACGACAGAACAACAGATATTCCCCGTCTTTTCTGCCTGGAACAAATATGGCTGCCGCATCGGGTTCCGGAAAAGCGGTCAAATAGAAAAAATCGCTGCCCGGCCTGAACGGATACATTACATCGCGATTTCGAGCGAGGTGCTTGGATGTCGTCAGGACCGCTATTCCTTCATGGAGCATGCCCATGAACTCTTCACGTCTTTTTTTCAGAACCTCGCCGTTAATCATTGGGTACTGCCTCTTGAGGATTGTGGTTTACTGCCATCTCTTCATAAATCAACTGAATGCCCACCCTGAGATACTGTTCAATTTCAGTCAAGGCTCGATTCTCTCCCTGTCTTTCAACTTCGTCATCGGAAAAATCGGTCTGGATTCGGGCAATCGACATAATGTCATCGAACATTTCCTTCACTGGGCCCGTCCTTTGCAGTATCGACATGTCACCATCATGACAGAAACCCTGCGCAAATCCACTGCACCAGTTTGCAATTTCATCCGCTCGTCGAAATGCAGATTCATCATCGCCGGGCAGCATCAGGTCGAACACGGGATCATCGGATTCAAGATTCTTCAAAACCAGTTCATACAATGCCTGCAACGACGCAGAGTCCTGTCCGGAATCCAGTTCAAACATATACATTTTGTTGCCGATATGCTTGGCGGAGAATCCTCGACAGGCCAATCCGGTTAACAAACCGTGAGCCTCTGGGACTCCCGAGTCCCAGCCTATATCACGAAGTTTTTCGTCGAGCCCGGCATACAGCTCATCTGCATTCAACCCGGACATGGATCAGTCCGCCACCCGCCTGCTTGTTTACCAGGGCAATTCATAGCCTTCAGCATGCATGAATTTGCCGCTTCTTTCCAGGCTCAGTTCGTCCATGCGCTCGATCAGGCCCGCTGCAGCCTTGGCCGGGGGAATACCATTTCCACCCGTCATTCGGGTAGCAACCAGCCCCGGATGCAAAGCCACCACCGAAATGCCTCTCTCTGCCAGATCACGGGCAAGACTCACGGCAAGAGCATTGAGTCCGGCCTTTGACATTCGGTACCCATACCGGCCTCCAGACTCATTGTCTCCCATGGACCCCATGCGACTGCTGACGAGCCCGATTTTGGCACCTTCAGCAAGATTGCCCAGTAATCCATGGACCACTCGCAACGGACCCAGCGTATTGACATGAAATTGTCGTTCAATTGCCTCGAAGTCCATATTATCGAGACTTTCACGGCTCAGGATCCCGGCGTTGTGCACCAGAATATCAATACGGGTACCATCCAGTCCCATTTGTTGCCTGAGTGCATGAATACCTTTGCTACCCGCAACATCGAAATCCGTTACTGTTTGTATATCCAGGGCAGCCAGTTCATCTGACATGCTTCTGCAGGTTGCCATAACCTGATCGCCCCTTGAAGAGTACTGTCGACACAATTCAAGGCCGATGCCACGGTTTGCGCCACAAATTAATACTTTCGCCATATCTGATTCATCGTTCTGGTTAATGAGCCGGACAATTTGACATGATGTCACAAGTTGTTTGCATTCTGTGACAATAACGCATATGACTTTTGTCCGTAAAACTACACCGGATTGTACTGGAGGAAATTGGAAGCAAGGAAAAGCCTGAACACAAGCAGAACTTTAGAATGCCGAAAGATAACTCGCCAATACAGATTTTCCCGTCATCCCGGTAT
>VXPI01000130.1 GCA_009839585.1 Gammaproteobacteria bacterium | reverse complement strand
GTTCTGGTGCCCCCGATGCCTTTCCATCAGGGTGTAGATCGCCAGCTGGAAAAACTGTTTCTCTTTTTCGCGTCCGGCCAGATATGGTGGAATTTCGCCGCCATCACCGGGAGTAAAAAGCGTTAGCAGATCATTCTTTTGTCCGTCAAGCATCTCATTTATTTCAGTACTGACAGTAATGTTGAAGAAATACCGGCGGGGCAGGCCTGAAACCGACTATGTATGTGAACTTATGCGCTTCGGATCGCGGGCCTGTTGCATTGTTGTCAAGGTGCATCATTGAATCATGTCCAGATGCCTATCGCAGATGCTGCACCGATAACACGCAGGAGCCAATGAAAAAGCCTGCTGTCAGCTGGATTCCGCAATCGGAAACCCCGTTCTGGAGATACAGTTCTCGACAAGTTGAAAATGAAAATATGACTCAAGATTAAAAATCGTGTGTGTTCAGGATGCCTAGTATAGCGCAACATTCCGGAAGATGATTTTTCGCTGTCATGAGATGGGGATACAGATCCTGTATGCAGTATTCCAGCTTAATAAAACGCTTGTTACAGTCGGTTCAAATGCCTTTTCAGCCATGGCTTGTGGGTCAGGGAAGTCGACGATCATGGGTGCCGGTCTATCTGTCTACGACACCGATAAAAGTCTGACACATCAGACTT
Source organism: Gammaproteobacteria bacterium (assembly GCA_009839585.1). Taxonomy (GTDB): domain Bacteria; phylum Pseudomonadota; class Gammaproteobacteria; order Arenicellales; family Poriferihabitantaceae; genus Poriferihabitans. The sequence goes on along the minus strand of VXPI01000130.1, from coordinate 6,230 downwards.
CCTTGCGTGCGTTCCACATTTCCCATAGTAGTTTGGCGCGCACCCCGATATCCAGAAAGGGGACGGGAGGTAGCGGATTTGGCTTGCCCAGCTTCTGCATATCTCCGATCAGTTCATTGTCTTCACCGCAGGCCATGTCGGCTGCCAGCATACCGCTGATTGTGCCCTTGGTTACGCCGATTGCATTCTGACAGACGCAGGAATAGACATTTTCTGCAATCCGGCCGAAACCCGGTGCCCCGTTTTGTGAGAGCGCGAGATAGCCTGTCCAGGTGTATTCCATACTGACATCGGGCAACATCGGGAATCGCTCGTCAAACAGGCGCTTATGGAGTCTGGCGACCCGGTTCTGGTAGTCTCTAGATTCACGCATCTGGCGGTTGAAATAAATGTTCTGCCGAACCAGAATGCGGTGGTCTTCGGTATAGCGCATGGTAATCGACGCAAACGCATTGGCCGGGGTAACGCCCCAGGGTTCCTTGCAGCCGAGGGATGCCTGTTCGTCAGCGGTCAGCCTTCTCGAGAGCGAGGCGTTGGCGGCAAATGGCAGTATGTGTCTCGTATAGAAGCCAAAATACCGGGCAAATGCATTCACACTGATGATCAACCGGTTGGCTTGCACACTGCCGGACGGGGTTTTCAGGTGAATGGAATTCGAACAGTCAATCCCGATCACCGGAGTATGCTCATGCAAGACGGCATTTTCGGGCAAGGTGTCGGCAAGACCCCTGACCAGGGCTGCAGGATTCAGCAAGCGGCAGCCGGGGGTATACACTGCCCCGCTGAAATGACTGGTACCCAGGGTATCAGAGAGTTCCGGACCATCAACGTAGGTGTATGGTTCCTGCAATTGTTCGAGTTCCTGCATAAATGGCTCAAGGTATTTCCTGACTCCGTAATCGGTGACGGCCGTCTGGTATTTACCACTCTGCTTCCAATCGCACTGGATCCTGTGTTTGGCAATCTGCTTCTCGTGATAGGCGATAGCGGTTCTCGACAGCTTCATGTGACGGTGGGCACCTTCCAGCTCGTTCATGCTGCTTGAGATCACATGCGGAAGATCAATGGCAAATCCGGAATTTCTGCCCGATGCATTCTCTCCGGCTTCATGCGCTTCCAGTAGCATGACTGTCTCATTCGGCCGGTTCTCGGCCATGCGCCGGGCCGCAGCCAGACCGGCATATCCTGCGCCCACCACAACGGTATGGACACGCATATCGGATTTCAGGGGCGGCTTTGGAGACCGGGGTGGCAGGATTCGGCTCCAGCCATTGGTGGAGTCATTGACGGGTAAATGCGAGACCGGTTTCATCACATCACGAGTCTGAGGCCCAGTTCGCGGGATGGATCGCATATTGAATCAAGGCGTGTTCTGCCTCGTACACCAGTTCCGTTCCAGCAGGTAGCCAGATACTGTCCAGCTCACCGAGATGATGAATTTTTCCATCCGTGTGCAACTGGAGTTGCCCTTGATAGACAGTCACCACCTCATCGTAGCGAGTTGTCCAGGGGATGCGGGCTTTTGAGAGCCTCGCCCAGCCGGTTCCCAGTTGAGTAGCGTCACCCGTCCCGCAGAGTTCGGCAACTTGCGCCGTTTCCCCGTGTTCGAATCTGGGGGCAAACTCAAGGTCGGCAAAACGCATCATGCGGACCGGTGATTTGCTGGGAGATACAGGCATTGAAATATCCTCAAGTGAAGGTCGATATCCACAGTCATGCTTGCAGGACACAATTCTATTACAAATATACAGGCTCTTTTTTGTACGTGAACCAATGAATCAAAGAATTCAGGGCTACGCTTCATCCATACTGTCTCAATATGATGGGTCGGGACACAGCTTTCCGCCGAACTTGAAAATAGTGTAATATTACTACAATCCCAACCCACAAACAGAAAACATGAAAATGCATCCAAAGCCTTGCATAACGTGGTTTTTGAAAGGTATGACGTCCCATCCAATGGATGATTTCAGATTTGGAATTGAAATTCTTGGCGAATAAGGCTTTGGCCCTAATGCAGACGTGTTCCATTTGCTAATTGAGGATATAGTTGAGTGGGTCAATAATGCTTGAGTGCGAAGAAAACAGGCCTGACAAAAATTTCTGAAAGGAATGGCTGAATCCAGGGCAAAACTGAAGAGTTTATTTCGTCCTGGAACAGGGGCAGAACCTCCGTATTTGGCAGGGCGTCTGGAAGAGCAGGCCTACTTCAACGACCAGGTGGAAAACCTTGTTGAGGGACAGAAGATAGTCAGTGACATGATTGTCTACGGGCCTCGTGGTAATGGCAAGACCGCGATGCTGCGCTATTTGCAAAAGAAGATCGACGACAGGCTGGAGACTCTGTGGGTTACACCCTCGGAATTTGAAAGCACAGGCCAACTGATCGAACTGATTGATAGCAATGATCCGGGCTTGTTGAAAAGAACCCAAAAATTTATCAGGCCTTTGTTTGACAATCTATCGGCTTCAGCCAACATCGGTGTAGCCCCGGCACAAGCAAGCCTGAGTCGGCCAAAAGAAATGCTTGCTCTTAAAGCCGTATTAAGGAAGAAGTGCAAGAAGAAGCCATTTATCATGATCATGGATGAAGCTCATACGCTGAACCCGGGTATTGGCAAGGTTTTATTAAATGTCAGTCAGGACATCCGAGGAGAGGACTGCCCGTTTTTACTTGTGCTGGCCGGTACGCCGAATCTTGAGGCAGAATTGTGCAAGGCCAATGCCACTTTCTGGAGTCGAAGCGCAATATTCCCATTGGGACGTCTTTCGAGCGAAGAAGCGCACGATGCCCTGGCACTGCCGCTGAAACAGCATGGGGTTGCTTTTGACCATGAGGCTGCAACCGAAGTGTCAAGCCGCGCTCACCTCTACCCCTACTTCATACAGGTATGGGGGGACTGCATTGCCAAAAGACTGTATAAGACCGGGGCATCCGAAGTGACAATGGATACCGTCAGAGAGGTTCAAGAAAAAGCAATAGCCAAATGTAGTGCAATGTATAAGAATCGCTATGCTGAATTGTGGGAAATGAATTTGCGGTCTACGGCGATTCGCATAGGACAGGCCTTCAGTGAAACAGACGGGAAATATATTCCTGGTGTAGAAATCGAAAGCCTAGTTGGAAAAGCCTTGCAGGATGAGGGGGAATCTCCCACAAATGAATTGATCCTGGATAATATTCGCAAGCTATCTCATATTGGGTATATCTGGGAGATTTCTATACCAAGTAAAGCCGAGGGAGAAGACCCCCTGCTCTGTTATGAGCCGGGCATTCCAAGCCTGATGCAATATGTCAGTAGGCAGGCAATGGGAAGAGTCGAAAGATAGTCCCGAAAGCTACGCATGGGCCAAAAAAGAGCAGGAGCGAAGTTGCAGATTTATATGACATGATACTATCCCTGACGAATCACGTTGATCATGTAGGGTTATGGAGAGCAAACTTTGTTGTATGTTGCAACGATAGAAATATCGAATTGTGCAAGATGGGGCAGAAAGATTCTGATACACCGACGAGAAGCAAGGGACAGTCTACCCGTCTGGGAATTCAACATGAATTGGCTGGCGGGCCTGTCGGTATATTTGGAAAAGAAGCTAGGCGGCATGACCTTTCTATCCGAAATGTGATGAATTTATTTTTGATTCCCTGCAAAACGACAATCCGTCATTGTCATTTCGTCATCGTAATGAAATACCAAAGCAGGAGATTAATCAGCATTTGCGGGAAATCGATTCGGATCTTGGGAAAGTTCTTTTCGTTCAGAATTCCGGTATCAAGCCGGACGGAGGAATAATTGAAGTTCTCGACAGTACCGGGAAATACAGGATTGTTCTGGTGAGCGAGTCCAAGCACCAAGGAAACGATGTCGAGAAAATCAAGGCCGGGATAAAACAGGGTAAGAAGAAGGATCAGGATTTGATGGTAGCTGGAAATGCCATTGAGAGGGTGCATAAGAATATTCAGGAATTCAGGAACCTGATGCGGACGAGCAACATTTTCCCTACGTTGTCTTCCTTCAGGGATCAAATTTTGCAACCAGTGCGTTTTTTGTAGATGCGCCTGACGGAAGAAAGGTACTAATATCGCATGATGCCGGTAACCTCAATCGAATAGACCGGGTTACGGCAAGCAGTTTCGGCATGGAAATTAACCAGAATTACTGCCGTAACCGCCTTGTTGAACTGGACGGCAACATGCAAATGCTTCAAGCCGCCTCGTTGTATTTTCAAAGTGATCCGTGGTCCGCCGATAAAATGTGGCAAGTCCTGTGGAACGTGGCCGAAACATCACTGGAAATCCTGTCTGGTTCTTTGCCGGAGGAATGGAAAGATGGCTAATCGTTCGCACAGGAATTCTGGTTACAAAGCAATGAATGCAATGAACAGGGATGGTGCCAGGCATTCGTCTCTGCGTAACCTTGACCTGGAAGTTCCAAACTACACTTCGCATGTTGTAGAGACTGCGGATTGTTGCGACCTGCTGTCACGTTTGCCAGATGGTTCTGTCCAGTTGATCGTTTGCGATCCGCCATACAATATCCAGCTGGCGGATTGGGACAGGCACGACGATTACATAGCATGGGCCTCTGTTTGGTTAAAGGAGGCGGAACGTATATTAAGCCCAACAGGCAGCATTGCGATTTTTGGGGGCTTGCAGTACCAGAGCGAGGCTGGCAGTGGTGATCTTCTGTCGATTATTCAACACATGCGGGACGCAAGCGATATGTTGCTTGCCAACCTGATCATCTGGAATTATCAGAACGGCATGAGCGCACGGAGATTCTTTGCCAATCGACATGAAGAAATCGCATGGTTTGCCAAGACCAGGAAATATTTTTTCGATCTTGACGCAGTACGCGAACCTTACGACGAAGAAACCAAACGACAATATATGAAGGATAAACGACTGAACCCAGAAAGTGTGGAAAAAGGGCGCAATCCGACAAATGTATGGCGTATGGGTCGTTTGAACGGCAATTCGGCAGAACGAGTTGGGCATCCGACACAGAAGCCAAGACAGGTTATCCAACAGTTGATCCGGTCGCTTTCGTATCCTGGGTCAACTGTAGTCGATTTTTTTGCTGGCAGCGGGGTTACTACAAGGGTTGCGATTGAGGAAAGTCGACACAGTATTTGTGGAGACCTTGACGATACTTTTCAAAGTTACGTGTCAAAGCAAATTGAAATGATAGACACGTGTGATTTGTTCAAAGCATTTCCAAAATTTGGGATTAGTACCAAACTTGGAAAAGACCATCCGATATTTGGCAAGAAGTGAATATGTACTATAGTCGCAAACTTGATCCGAAGGTTAATCAGGCCATTGAGACTGAACTATTTTCGGAGAAATGCAATGACGACAAACATAAAAACAGCAGAATATTGCAGGAAGTTCACGAGACGGCTTCAGGCCTTCATGGTGCGGGCCTGATAGACAAGCGTCGCATGCGGGAATTTGACGCGCTATGTCATCTGGATGTGCATGAAATGCCGCCAGAGAATATCAAGCGCCTTCGCGAGGAGGCACATGTAAGTCAGGCAGTGTTTGCAGCAGTGCTGAACACGAGCGTGCCGACCGTGCAAAAATGGGAAGTTGGTGACAAGCGTCCGAGCGGACCGTCACTCAAGATTCTTAACCTGGTCGAGCAAAGGGGGTTAGACGGAGTGCTCTAATCGTTTCCTCTGGTATGGGCCATTGTGATACCCTCTGGCGACTCAGGGCAGTTCAGTGCCACAAGACTGCTTTGAACTGTCTGTCGGCCTTGCACAGATAAGCAGGCCGCTTGACCCGGTCAATCTTGTGCCAATAAGTCTGCAACATCCCTGAAACAGTTTCGCCGGATTTTCGCTGCTCGCGGGACGGGCCCTCATCGCAATTGAGGCAGGATAATCAGTGCACTATCCACTTTTTGCGACGAATGCGAACCTTTGTGCGTAATCAGGAAATCTCCTCCATTCCGACTGTTCCAGCGCCACGACATAACGTTTCAGAATCCATTATCATGAAGCAATGCAATATCAGTGAGCAGAGATTGTGTTTTATATGACATGGTGCCAGTCTGTAATAGACTGAAAATCAGTAGATGGAAATTTTCACCTGACCGTGGAATAACCCAACATTACGGTACACTAACCCGACTGTTATCCTGAGGTTTGCTTGATATTTTGGAGGGATGGCAAATGAGCAGAACCCTACGCAGACGAAACCGGTCTCAAGGCCAAAACATGAT
>VXPI01000132.1 GCA_009839585.1 Gammaproteobacteria bacterium | reverse complement strand
CTCCGGGAAAGCGCGGAAACAGCGAATTCGAGATGCATCTGATTGTCTTTTCTGACCTAATGCAGCATACCTCCCGGCTTTCTCATTACAAGGCCTACCCCGAAGCCAAGGCGATGCGTCAGGCTACCCCCGACCTCCTGACAGACCTTACTGGTGTCAGTGTCAGTCTGTTTCGACTCGAACGACCACAGTACTCGGAATTTCAAGACGTTGATCATTACTACTGGTGGACTGAAATCGTCATGGAACAGGGCGGTAAGGTCATAAATCAAGATTTCTTTTGACAAGAAAATACAGTCATGAGCGATGGGCTTAACAGCTTTTCTGGCAGGCCACCCCGTCATCATATAGCAGGATGAGAGCATTTGCTTCAATATCGAAAAACACCGCTTGGTTCATAGTCGCGCTGTTCGCCGGGGGTACATGCATATGGCTATTCAAGCAGGCATCTGACGATAACTGGCTACCCGCAATTGCATCTGCCATTATAGTCATCGCATTGTCAATCTATTACATTTCGAATGATGAAGATACGCCGGAAGAGAAAAGCGACAATGTGTACTATCTGGGATTGCTTTACACCCTAATTTCCCTCATCTCGACCCTGATTCAACTCTTTGGACCTGAAAAAGCCGAGGCACTTTCTAAGGAGGACCTGCACCTTCTTCTTCAGAATTTTGGCATTGCTCTGACATCAACTGTAGCCGGTATTTTCGGCCGGATTCTTGTGCTAAATTGGAGAAAGCGAGCATCGGAAAGAGAGGGACTGGTAGGATCTCAGCACTTTGCGAAACTCGGAACTTCGCCTAGTGTTGCAAATTCCGGAAGATACGGAAATGACATGTATCTAACACTACATGAATTAACCCGGACGGTAAATGCACTCGCAAGAGTGCATCATATTGTCCGCCAGTACGCTTCCGACACACAGTCATTGATGCATGACCATAGTGAAGCCCTAAGAAAAGACAGTCTTTCATTCAGAAAGTTCCTGGAAGACAACTGCCAGGCATTCACGAATGCTTTTCAGAACAATGCCGAAAAATTCAGCCAGGAGATCAAGGGGCAGTCCCGGGCCACCTTAGAAACCGTGGGGGATTCATTCAGCTCCATTGCCAGGAATTCTGAATCCCACATAGCCCAAGTCCAGTCAGATCAAGAAACCTACCTCAGGCAATTGCATCATATGACTCGTGAATTTCATGACGATCTCCAGGCTACAATCAAGGCAAGCATCAAGACAATCGAACAGAATCTTGGAAGTGCCGCCAGTCAGTTCGACAGCCTGATAAATGCTGGCACCAGTTCTCATGATCAAATTAACACCACGTTATCCAACATGGAATCTTCACTTCAGCAAAACCTACTGGCTCTGGAAATGCTATGCAAGATCACCGGCAAGACAACAAATTCAGTTACCGCACTGGAGAGAGAACTCGAAAAGGCAGGTAACAGTCTCACAATGGTGCGAACTGTTTCTGAATCCATGAAAGTCTCATTTGATAATCTCTCCAAGCTAGAAACTGAGGCAAACGAGCAGGCATCTATAAGCGCGAATCTGCATGATACGCTTGCTGATAGCATCCGAGCAATGGACCGGGAAATTCAGGAAGTGACGAAGTCGCTGGGTTCGCTGGCAGATGAGACCAAAAGCCGTCTTGAAAACCTCGATAAAACCAGAAAATGGTGGGAATTTGGACGGAAATGATTCGGAATGAATACCGGCATGGTGCTGTTTTAGGCCTAACAGTAGCCGAAATCTTCATTCTCCTTGCATTCCTCCTACTCTTTACCTTGCTTGGGTTTCTTACCGACACTGAAGAAGAGAAACATGAACTCGCACAAACCAGTGATCTGGAATCTGCTCCTGTTCCATGGGTAAGACCAGAACAGTATGAAGCCCTGATAAGAGAATACAGAATAATTCAGCAAGAGCGGGAGAAAGCGATAGCTACAATCGAACAAAAACAGCGAGATCACGCTCAACTGCAAAGTCAGATTGAAAGCCTGAAGCAAGAAATTGGCCAGAAACAAGAGGAGGTTGACTTGGCGAATCTTGCCAAAATAGATTCTGAATCAGCACTCAATATGATCGAGAAAAAACTGGATACTGTCAGATATGAGAAGCAGGCAGTGGAACGCGAGCTGTACATCCAGAAAAAAGGCGATCAACCGGCATGCTGGTACACGATAGTTCCAGAGGGTGGGGGAGGCTATCGGGAAAAACGGAATTACATATTCGATGTGGCAGTTTTTGAAGATGGCATTGCACTCACTGAAAGGCCAGCACCCGAAGGAGGTGCCTATGACGATAACGGCGGGGCCTACGATAACGAACGGCAGGAACTGGATGTTGCAAACCTCCCATATGGCAGGAAACTCAGCGATGAGGAATTTCTGGAAGCTGTCAGAAATATTTCCGACAAGGGAAGAGAGCGAGAAGTGCGTACTTATCCATGTGTTTTCAGCGTGAAAGTGTGGGACTTGACGCCGAAAAGTGCCAAGGAGCGCTGGCAGTATGTGCATTACAACCTTATTCAGAGCTGGTTTAGCACCTTTGTCGTGCAGGATGAAACATGGACCGGAATAACGGAATAGGGCAGGATACCGGGACTCGTGATCTATCCTCTTCAAACCAGTTTGCCCGGACTGGGCGAGATCGATTCCCCGGAATCAGGGATTCGTGAGATTGAGGATTTTCTGGAGAATCCGGATGGATGGTTTGAGCGTTTTGCGACAGGCCTCGCCTGGAATCGACGGATGCGCTCAAGGCATACCTTCACCTTTGGTCATGTCTATGACCCTGGCCATGGCTTGCGCTTTATCCGAAATATGCCTGGATATCTTGAACCGTTACTGGAGAAGATGCATCGGGTGTTTGGATTTTTTCCGAACAATTGTCTGGCGAATTACTATCCGGACGGTACGCATTACATCGGTTTTCATTCTGATCAGGGTGAGGAAATGAAGTCCGGGGCCGGCGTGGCGATCGTGTCACTGGGGGCGGTGAGGACCATGGTCATCCGGCGCATTGACAATCCAGACAACAAGTTCTTCTATCCACTTAAACCGGGCTCCGTGATTTACATGAAAGATGAAATCCAAAAGACCTGGGAACATGGAATTCCGAAGCAGGCTGGCAAGGGTCCCAGGATCAGCCTGTCCTTTCGCCATTTGGTCAATTAATCATATGTAATGTCATATTTAGACGGAAAGAAAAAACAGCCTCTGGGTAGCAATGAATACGGGAAACCCAATCCTTCCATTAACCATTCCGTGTTGTGGGGCCGCTTTGCCGTATTTCGTGAAACGGCATCCACACAACTTTTTCACTAGCTATTGCCATGAGTAAATTACGCCTGATCCAGTCTGAAGTATGTCCCTATGCACAGCGCACACATATGTGCCTGCTTGAGAAATCCCTTGATTTCGAAGTCATCGAAATCGACCTTGAAAACAAGCCGGCATGGTTTGAGGAAATCTCACCATACCGTAAAGTGCCGGTCTTGCAGCACGGCGACATGAAACTGTATGAGTCATCAATCATCAACGAATATCTCGAGGACATGTGTCCGGAACCGGCCCTCCTCCCCGAACAACCGGCCGAGCGCGCCTTCGCCCGCATCTGGATTGACTTTGATAACGTGAAATTCGTCCCTGCCTTCTACCGTGTGCTGCTCGCACAGAAACCCGCCCGACAACAACAATTGACCGACGATATCATCAACTACCTTAGATTCTTCGAAAGTGATGGACTACTGGACAACCGGGATGGGCCATTCTGGTTCGGTAAAAACATCTCGCTCGTCGATATCGCAATCTACCCACATTTCGAACGTCTCGGCGTCCTCAAAACCTACCGTAATATTGAAATCCCCCAGTCCTGCACCAAGCTGCTTGAATGGCTCGCTGCAATGAGGGAAAGAGCCAGCTCACGACAAACCGCACACGATGACGACTATCATGTAAAGGCTTATCGGCGTTATGCAGACGGAACAGCCAGCGGCACGACGGCGAAAGACATGAAGAAATAAAATGAACGAACCCAATCCGGATTCAAGTCACTTCAGATCTGATTCAAACTGCTGCCCCTCAAATTCTCCGATGTTACTGCTTCGAAACTCGAATAGCTATTGCACCCACATTGAGGGACCGGCCAGCCACCGGGAACTGCAATAGCCTGCTTCAGTATCTGCTGATCTGAATACCTCGCCAACCGTTCTAAATCCAAGTCACATCAAAGCACTTTGACCGATATATTCCTCCAGCTACTGCCCTTTTTTGCCTTGCTAGGCTGCGGTTATATCGCGGTCTGGACTGGACTTTTATCCGACACCGCAATCGCCAACCTGACTCGCTTCGTATTCTATTTTGCCTTGAGTGCGATGCTGTTTAATTTTGCCTCGGACCTCCCGATCAGCTATATCTTCGATCGCCAACTAGTGCTCGCTTATTCGTCAGCCAGCATGGTTCTGTATTGCCTCATGACCCTGATCGGTCGACTTCGGGGCTGCAATATCGAAGAGTCTGCAATCGAGGCTCAATGCGGCGTGATCGGGAATACCGGTTTTCTGGGGTTGCCCGTGCTGGTATTGATGTTTGGCGACCGCGCAGCCGCACCCGTCATGCTCACTCTCTCGGTGGACCTGGTCCTGTTTGGAAGTCTGGTCGTTGCCATCATCTCTGCTAACCGGGACGGCCGTCTCTCACCGGTGGTGTTTGTAACGATCAGCAAGGGGCTTCTCAAAAACCCCATGATTCTCGCCATGGTATTCGGTTTGCTCTGGTCTTTGCTTGGACTGCCCAAGCCCGCTCCCATGGCGAATTTTCTGGATTTGCTGGGTGCCGCAGCCACCCCTTGTGCACTGTTTGCAATCGGTGGATCACTGGTTGCAAAAACCGCCGAAAGAGTCAGCGTGGCTGGCTGGATCTCCTTCGCAAAACTCGTCCTTCATCCTATCTTCGTTGTTATTGCCACTCTCTGGATTTTTGAGATAGACCCGTTTCTTGCCGCAATCGTGATCGCCTCATCGGCCATGCCGGTTGCCGGCAATATCTACATTCTTGCCGAACACTACAAGGTTGCCCCGCATCGGGTATCATCAAGCATCCTGTTCTCAACCATCTTCAGCATCGTAACCCTGACCCTGGTCATCGGCTTCGTCTCCAGCATGACCTCAACTTGATGCCAACCTGAATTTACAAGCAGGCAAAACAAACTTCGCGCTTCAGTGGCTACAATGTCCATGGCTTTTTGGGGCATGCAATCTTATTGTCTTGCCAACGCTATAACAATAATTCTTGTATTGAATCGCTCTTAAGGGAGAAACCATTGTATGCCCAAGAAGCCGGAATAATAATCAGGAGACTGGAGGTATGTATTTATTGTAGGTATCTCAACGCAACCTTCTCCGGCTTTAAGATATGCAAAAGCAATGGGAGTTATAAACTTTGAAGCCACCAAAAACAGGCGTATTCCCGTCACCATTTTCATTTTTGATTGAACCCCCATGCAATATCACTGGCGGATTTAGAAGGAGAAAGAATATCAGCATTAGGAAGAATTTTAGATTCAGGCGTACACGATTTATGCACTTAGTTCCTCATGGTACAGGTTCGCTCATGTGGCATATATCGACCGCACAAAACGGGCTGATGGTAATGGATAGCGACCTGACAGTACATATCATTCTTTCTCAATTGACAATCACGTCACGGCTACGGCGGGAGAGTGAGTTTCGCTCCCATCCCCGGAAACTTTCACGGCATTCTCCCCAGATTTCGGAAGAACCCTAAAATCATTTACTTGTGGCAATACCTTAATCCAGTCAGCAGCTATAGCTTCATGAAAACCTTGTCTTCGAGGTTCCTTTGCAAACCAGGCTGCGAACATTGTGTCCTGCTTGATCTTGGCAAGGACATCATTTTCCTTGTATCCGAATCTCCATACAAAACCGCTGATGCGCTTAAGCAAACGATTTGCCCTGTCGGTTGCTTTCGATGGAGGTTTATAGCCTTTTTGCAGCCACTCGTCTAATTCTGCCGCTTCTGCCGGAACCTCTCCATGACTCTTTACGCCATGCCTCCAGTTCTATCGTATCATAATCTGGCGGTTCCGGGTATTTAGCCGACATGATGAACAATGCCTCTAGCCAACCCCCAGTCGCACCTTCTGCGATATTTCCCGTCCTTGCGAATCCCCTTGTAGCAGGTCATAAGCACATCATGCGTTTTATCCCTGAAATTGTTCAAGAATCTGTTCCATTCATGAATTTTGATTTTTCCATCAACTGAAATCTTTGTAATGTGCCGTCCGGTTGATTTGACCTTGTAGTCAGATAACTCATCAACATCACAAAACCTGATTGACGCTTCTATTGTATTGTCCAAGGCAATCAATCCTACATTTCCATCTGGATCATTAAACTTAATCGTTATCCCATCAGTATCCGGTTCAGGTTTCATCCCCTGTATTTTTGACAAACAGCCGATCTTTTTTGTGCCTGACCACACATCAACATCAGGAACAGACTCTGGAACGAATAAAGCAAGACCGACTGGATGCCCGGTATCGCTGAACATTTTAGATGTCAGGGAAATGAATGAATGAAGGCGGTCTTGAAACAATCTTGCCGTAATGAACGATTCTGGAATAAGTGCAGCCACATGAGGACAATGATCAAGGCATTTGGCAAGTGCAAACTTGTAAAGATCATCATAATCGCAATCAGGAAACGGCAAACCTCTTACAGTTGCGCTGTTCTTTGCTAGCCAAGGAGGATTTGTAACGCAAACCTCATAGCCCGTTGGAAAATCATTTAGGCTATCGCGCAAAAATACCCCCAGTTCCAGTCCGAAGTGCAACACTGCCCCTGCCTGTCCATGCCGGCGTAGCCGGCATGGACAGGCAGGGGCAGGGAATCGGTGTCCGGGAGTGTTCCTCCGGCG
>VXPI01000191.1 GCA_009839585.1 Gammaproteobacteria bacterium | reverse complement strand
TTCCAAGAGGCTGCCATTCTTTTCTGAAATATCATGGTCAAGATGATTTGCCAATAATCAATTTTCACTGATTCAGGTGGAAAGTTCCAACAGCAACAACAGGAATTTCTTGCTTTCGTAGCCAACATTGCACTGATCATAATTGGCGAAACCTGTATTGGCGACCACTCGAAAATTCATCGTGCCGGGTTCAATCCCCAGCTTTCCTTCCAGCGCATACCGAGAGCATTCCATTGGCGCAAGTCAGTCAGACAAGAGCAGAGCATGATGCCCATTCATCGCGGGTTGTCGAGAGGATTCACGACCTTATCCATGAGTGTGGCGGATGGATCGGTTTTGATCAATATATGCACGAAGTGCTGCATTCCCCGGGTTACGGGTATTACAGCACCGGTGCAGTAAAGCTCGGCGCTGATGGAGATTACATCACTGCCCCGATGCTTGGCAATGTTTTTGCAGGATGCCTGGCCAGACAATACCAGCAAATCCGCGAAAACCTGACCCATCCGGAATCCGCAATCATTCTGGAATTCGGTGCAGGCACCGGCCAGTTGACACTCGATATACTCACTTGCCTGATGCAGGAATCCGCTCTGCCAAAACGATACCTGATTCTTGAGACCAGTGGTGACCTGGTCGAACGACAGCGAGCGTTATTTGAAAACTCGATTCCTGAATTTCTTTCAGTAATCGAATGGGTCCATGAAATTCCAGACAATATAACCGGTATGGTGATTGCCAATGAAGTGCTTGATGCAATGCCGGTCAAGCGTTTTCGAGTCAGGAATTCAGGGAGTATTGTCGAACTCGGGGTAGGCCTTGATCAAGGACTGCTGGACTGGAAAGAAGGTGCGCAGATTGAGGGCCCGGTGCTTGCCCGCCTCAAGGAACTGGATTTACCCACTGGATATCAGGGCGAATTGGGACTCCAGGCTGAGTATTGGACAACCAGTATTTCGGCAGCACTTGAAGAGGGGGTGGTCATCATTATCGATTATGGGTTTGCAAGGCATGAATACTTTCATCCGGACCGAACAGATGGCACGATCATGTGCCACTATCGCCATGAGTCCAACATGGATCCTTTCCTTCGTCCCGGATTACAGGACATTACGGCACATGTCGATTTCACGGCGATTGCCGAGGCGGGTAGCCAGGCCGGTGCCGGGATTGCGGGCTTCTGTAGCCAGGCCTGCTTCCTGGTTGCCAATGGCATACTTGATCTGCCACCATCCGGATTTGCGGCACCGTCGAAGCAGATGCTTGAAATCACCCAGCAGATCAAGAAACTGACCCTTCCTCACGAAATGGGAGAATTGTTCAAGGTGCTGGCATTGTCAAGGAACTATCCTCACAGCCTTTCCGGTTTTTCATTCAAGGACGTTCAGGATTGCCTGTGATGGACTGGTATCAGGTAATTTGGCTATCGATTCTGCAGGGCCTCACCGAATTTCTACCGGTTTCGAGTTCCGGGCATTTGGCTTTAACTCCTTCCATGCTGGGCTGGTCGGATCAGGGACTTGCTTTTGATACAGCTGTCCATGTTGGGACCCTGATAGCGGTGCTTGGCTATTTCCATGCAGATTTCCGACTGCTGGTTCGTGAATGGATTCGATCGATCAGCACGAGGCAGTCCACCTTTCACAGCAATATGGCCTGGTGCATTCTTTTTGCCACGGTTCTTATCGGGTTGGTGGGCTTTCTGATTGAGGGAGTAGTGAGTACGCTTGCACGTAACCCCATCTCCATTGCCATTGCGACCATCGGATTTGGATTATTGCTGGGTGTTGCGGATTTGTGGGGACGCCGCACACGTGAATTCAGGGAAATTCGTACTCTGGATATGCTTCTGATCGGCTTGATTCAGATACTGGCCCTGATTCCCGGCACATCCCGCTCTGGCGTGACCCTGACCGCCGGTATGGCCATGGGCCTGACTCGACAGGCCGCGGCAAGATTTTCATTCTTGATGGCTGCTCCGGTGATTCTGATCGCCGGGGGTTGGGAGGGATATCAGTTGATAACTGACCCCAATCCGGTAGATTGGTCGAAACTGCTTGTCGCGATTGGCCTATCCGCATCGGTAGCGTTTTTGTGCATTCGTTATTTTCTTCGCTATCTTGAGCGCTTCAGCCTCATGCCATTTGTCTGGTATCGACTGGCTCTCGGTGTCATTATTCTGTATCTGTTCATGTAGAATCCATCTGTCCAGACCGGGATATGCACCCATGAAGATGACTGCCAAACAATTTATGGAAACGCCAAACAAGGTCATTACCCTGCTTGGCATGTCCGGTGTGGGGAAAACGGCTTTTTCACTGAAACTGCCCCGGAATTCGTGGTTTCATTATTCGGGAGACTACCGCATTGCTACCCGGTATCTGGATGAGCCAATTCTTGATGAAGTAAAGCGGGTGGCCATGCAAGACCCGTATCTCAGGCACCTGTTGCAGACAGACTCGATTTATATCCGGAATAATTTTACCTTTGAGCATCAATTTTCCGTGTCCAGTTTTCTGGGTATGGCTGGTGACCCTGCCAAGGGGGGATTGAGTATCGATGAATTCAAGCGTCGTCAGGCGATTTTCCGGGATGCAGAAAATCACGCCATGCGTGATGTCGAGGTTTTCATGCAGAAATCGCGGAATATCTACGGATACCCTCATTTCATCAATGATGCCGGCGGTAGCGTGTGCTCCCTGACCGACACCGAATGCTGGGAGCGCTTGTCGGCAATCAGTGTAGTGGTCTATCTTCATGCGGATGAATCTTTAGAGCATGTTCTGATAGACCGGGCAATCAGCAAGCCAAAACCATTGTGTTACGAAGACGATTTTCTGGAACAGCATCTCGCCCAGTATCTTGAAGAGAACTCGATGCAGTTTGCCGATCAAGTTGATCCTGAAGAATTCGTACGCTGGGTTTTTCCCCTGTTGATCGACTATCGAAGGCCCCAGTATGAACGGATTGCCGAAAAATATGGATACACCATTGAAGCGGAGAAAATATGGGGGCTGAAAGATGAAGCCGACATTATGGATCTCTTGTGTCATGCGCTTGACGATCTATCCTGAGTGAAGACTGAGGTTGTCATGACTGAAAAACCCCGGATCCTGATTCTGAATCGATAGACTCATCGGCAACTTCCCTGATCGAATTATGCCTCTGGTTGAAACAAGTCCATTGCCGAGTTTTCGGCGACTGCGTGATGAAGGGCAGGAGATTCTTACCCGGGACCGCGCTACTTCCCAGGATATTCGGGAGCTTCATATCGGCTTGTTGAATATGATGCCTGATGCGGCACTTGAGGCTACCGAAAGACAGTTCCTGAGACTGGTTGGTTCATGCAATCGAATTGCCCAATTCATTATCCACCCATTTACCTTTCCGGAGATTCCAAGAGATGGTACTGCGGCGGAACATATAAATCAGTATTACACTTCCTTTGAAGCGATTCGCGAACAAGGCCTTGATGCATTGATTCTATCGGGAGCAAATCCGGCCTTGACGGATATTACGGACGAGCCGTTCTGGAGCCCTCTCGAAGAGGTGGTCCACTGGGCAAAGGACAATGTCTGTTCGGTCATGTGCTCATGTCTGGCAACCCATGCCATTGTCCAGATGCTCTATGGAATTGAACGGTATCCGCTTCCCGAAAAACGCTGGGGGGTATACTCCCATCGTCTGACTGGCAAGATGCATCCGATCACCAGCAATATAGACAGCAGGTTTGATGCTCCCCACTCGCATGTTTACGAAGTCAATTCCGGCCAGTTTGAGGAGGCTGGCCTGGTTGTTCTGGCTGAAGGGAAGGTTTCCAGCCTGCATCTTGGCGTCAGTGCAGATGGGTTGCGGTTTGTGTTTTTTCAGGGCCATCCAGAGTATGACAAGATCAGTCTGCTAAAGGAATACAAACGTGAAGTAGACCGCTATATCGGGGGTATACGGGCTGATTATCCGCCGCTACCGGAGAACTACTTCAAGGGTCAGGCCAAAGAACATGCCGAAGCATTCAGGGCGGAAGTGAAAGCCTGTCAGGCTGGCTACGGAAACTTGCAGCCGTTTCCGGACCGGGAACTTGAAGCAATGGTGGATATAACCTGGTCGGATACTGGCAAGGCCATGATCAATAACTGGCTTGGGCTGGTTTATCAGGTCGCCCATCCCGATCGGGGCAAGGTTTTCATGGATGGCATTGATCCGTCCGACCCAATCGGGTTCATCAACGGGTGCAGGTGATTCTGGCCTCAGTCGGTTTGGTCAGAGAGCTTCTGAAACTGTCTGGAGGCAAGATAATAAGCGCCTAAGGACAGGATGCTACACACCAGGGATCCAGTCGCAAACGGATAAAGGGTGGCATTGAATGTCTGGGCGATTGCGACGCCGATAATCAAGGCTCCCAGAGTGACCAGCGTGTTGATGACAGTGCTCGCCATTCCGGCAATTCTACCGTGCGGCTCAAGCGCCAACGTGTTCATGTTGATGAATAATATCCCGGTCGGCAGGAAGTATGCAAACAGCAATCCAAAAGTAATCTCAAACGGTGGCTTGCCCCCATACAGGATTGTCAGAGTCAAGAAAATCGCAGCAACAGCTATCAAGGCTATCAATCCGGCCAAACTGAGTCTGTGCATGCCATAGCGGGAGAGCAGAAGAGAGTTTGCGAACATGGCAATGCCAATAGATAGAGCAAGGACTGCAAAGTACAGCGCGAATCGGTCCCCCGTTGTATAAAACTCCTGAAACAATTGTTGTGAAAACGACAGATACCCGACAAAAAACCCGAACACAAAGACCGCGGACAAAGTGTAGAGGCTGGTAGCATGGTGCCGGCAAATTGCCATGAAGGCATCACGCACTGTCCTGAATGTGAAGGGCGGCCGTTGATCAATACTCAGGGTTTCCGGCTGTCTCAGGAAAAACCAGACTTGAATGCCCAGCCCATAAACCAGAATGGCGACGAAAATCATTCTCCAGGTGCTCGTCCAAAGAATGGCTTGGCCTATTGCTGGTGCCAACATGGGAATCAGGATAAACGCCGACATGATTACCGAGAGCACTCGAGCCATCTGCTCTCCTGAAAACCGGTCCCGGATCATGGCCATGGTTACTACCCTTGCTGACGCTGCACCGAGACCCTGGCAGAACCTCCCGAATAACATCATCTCCATGCTCTGGGACAGGATACTGATCAGACAGCCTGCCATGAATACCACAGAACCGGAATGTATGGCAGGTCTTCGTCCAAAACTGTCGGAAAGCGGTCCCCAGAGTATTTGCCCGCAGGCCATGCCAAAGAACAGCATGACAATGACAAGTTGTCGATCGTTGGGTTGGGATGTCGACAAGTCCTGATTGATATGCCCAAGTGCCGGGAGCATGATGTCGGTGGACATTGCGACCAGGGCCATCATGAACGCCATCACGGTCACGAATTCGGCATGTGGAGTGGCCTGGGTTGGTGAGCGAAACATGTTCCGGGTTATTTATGCGGTGATGAGAGATAGTCGGCAGAGGACATTTCAACCAGGCGGCTCGCAGTTCGTTGAAATGCCTTCATGAGCCGCCTGCCATGATAGATGTCTTTCGGGTGGTGTTCCGATGAAGCCAGCAAATTCACGCTGCGATCATACAGTTCATCAATCAGTTCGATGAACCGTCGGGCAGAATCATCCATATCCGGCCCAAGCCCTGGTATGTCGCTGACGATTACGGTATGGAATTGCTGGGCAATTTCGATGTAATCCGAATTCGACCTGTGGGTCTGGCAAATCGCCGGGAAGGCAAACCAGACGGTATCAGATCCCAGAGCCTCGACGTCAAGGAGGCGGCCGTTGATTTCCAGTTCCGTATGGAAGACGGGGTTTGGCCCTGCCAAATGAAGAAAGGCGGACTTGAGGAATGCTTCAGTCTCATTCGTCGGCGGAACCATAAATGTATCGGTTCCACTTAGGTATTCCAAGCGGTAATCCTTGTCATTATCAACTTCGATACTGATTGTATGGTTCTTGATCAATTCGATAGCCGGCAAAAACCGGTCTCGCTGAAGTCCTCCCCAGTAGAGGTTATCCGGTGGGGTATTCGAAGTGGTTACCAGAGTAATGCCCCGCTTGAACAGGTGGCCGAGCAGGGTTGACATGATCATGGCATCGGCGATGTCGGAGACCGTGAATTCATCTAGGCAAAGCACGCGACAATGCCCGAGCAGATCTTTTGCTACCCTCTTCAAGGGATCGGTTTCCTCCTTGATCAGGTTTTTTTCGTGATGGGCCGATCGCATGAAGCGATGAAAGTGGGTGCGATACACGATTGCTGGTGGCAGGCTGGAGGTGAACAAATCCATGAGCAGGGTTTTCCCGGTTCCAACATCGCCCCACAGGTAACATCCCGAAGGCTGTTTCCTTTTGTTGCCTGCCAGCAGTATTTTCAGCTTGCTTGACAAGCTCATTCGAGTGCCGCTCATCAATTCATGATGCAGACAGTCGAGTTGCCGAAGTGCCTGATCTTGCGATGGGTCGGCGCTGAGGGTGCCATCATCCAGTAGTTTCTGATATAGCCTTGACGGTGGATTTTGGCTGATGGAAGAGGTCATATTGGCAAATTTGGCAAATTGTCGAAAGCCGGATATTCGGGTCGGGTTATTTATAGTCATGATAAACTGAAATGACAATAGGCAATCTGCCGGGATGCGGCAATTGGGCATGACTGGTCCTGCTTGTGGCAGATTGTTTCGTTTGGCTTCAGGAAAATTCAAAACCTCAGTGATTATGAATGTAAAGAGAAAGATTGACCGTCATCTTCTGGGGCAGGTTACGGACATCGCTATATCGGCGGGTCGGGAAATCCTGAATGTCTATGACAACCCTGACTTGTCCGTTAACTACAAGCAGGACGGTTCACCGCTGACCCTTGCTGATCTTCGGTCCCACGAGATTATTCAGGCCGCACTAGAGAAAATTACACCGGATATCCCGATAC
>VXPI01000114.1 GCA_009839585.1 Gammaproteobacteria bacterium | reverse complement strand
AGCCCCTGTTCCGGGGACTGGACATCCACCCGCACTGGGACTGGTCGGTAAAGTACCCGGTGGTCCGCCTGAGCTTCGGAGGCGATGTCGATACGCCTGAAGATATTGAGAGTCATGTTCTAAATCAGTTGTACAAGATCGAACTGGCATTTGACCTGAAATCCCTGCCTCCGGTAACAGACTCTCCCAATCGACTTCGGAGCATCCTGACTCGTCTTCACCAGACGACTGGCAAGCAGGCGGTGGTGCTGGTCGACGAATATGACAAGCCCGTCCTGGACGTGCTGGAGGACAGCGAGAAAGCCCGGGCAAACCGGAACTGCCTTAGAGAAATCTACAGCATCCTGAAGAGTTCCGAAAAGCACATGCGCGTAGAGGAACTTTGACCTGCTGACCGAACCCCAAATGTGCTCTCCGGCAATGGGCCGGAAGACTGTGGATTACGGGATCGGGCTGGTTGCCGCTGCCTGCCGCTGCCTGCCGCCGGCAGGCGTTCAGCCAGGCCTTGAAAAAGCCTGTTCGAAACAGTGTCGACACAGGCAGGGTACGAGTAGTTACGCCATAGCAATGGTCGCAAAGGCATAATATTTCAATTTGTGTCGTCCAAGGCACGCTGAATAAAAAATGAAGTATGCTTGGATTTGTCTTTTGAAAATCACTAGCACTAGCACAATCATGAGGCTATTCATGGAATCAATACACTTGCTCCGGTGGTAGCCCTGGACTCCAGATCACGATGCGCAGTTGCTGTGTCAGACAACGCATAGGTTTGATGGACGGCGATACCAACCGCCCCGTCACTCACAACCTTGAACAGACGCTCTGCCCCTTCTGTGAGAAGTTCGCGGGTTGCAGTATGAGTGGCCAGAGTGGGACGCGTCACATACAGCGAACCCCTGGGTGCGAGAATTGCAGGTGAAAATGGCTCTACCGGACCAGAAGCATTGCCATAGGTTACCAGCACGCCAAAAGGCTGAAGCGAATCCAGAGATGCCTCAAAAGTTGCCTGCCCGACAGAATCGTATGAGACCGCCACACCCCTGCCATCGGTAATTTCTCTGACACGCTCCGGGATACTCTCTTGATCATACAGAATCACATGATGCGCACCATTGGCTTTTGCCAGTTCTGCCTTGGACTCGGAACCAACGCAACCAATCACCTCGGCACCCAGATGACGACCCCACTGGCAGAGAATGAGCCCTACCCCTCCTGCGGCAGCCATCACCAGAATCCGGTCTCCCGGTTTGACCGCATACGAGCGAAATAGCAAATAATGTGCAGTCAAGCCTTTCAACATCATGGCCGCAGCGGTTTTATCATCGATATCATCAGGAAGTTTGAGCAGTTTTTCTGCACTGACCAACCTTTCTTCAGCATAGGCACCGGGCACCATGCAGTAAGCCACCCGATCTCCCACGGCAACTTCGTCAACATCAGGCCCTATACTCTCCACAACTCCTGCAGATTCCATGCCGAGTATGGCCGGAAGAGACGGTAGGGGATAGAGTCCGCTACGCATATAGATATCGATGAAGTTGAGTCCTACCGCACTCTGTCGGATTCTGGCCTGGCCGACATCGGGATCACCCACATCAACGCTCTCCCAGCGTAGATTCCCAGCCCCTCCGGGCTCATAAATTCTTATGGCATGAGTCATTTTGAAACCCGCATTAATTTACAAGTGAATTCAGCTTCTATCGCGTTGGTCCGCTGGTCTTATTCTTGGTTTTTCTCTGGTACTATAACCGTGAAACGGAAATCATTATTCTGCACGATGTTTTCTGATAACTGCCCAGGCGAAGCAGCAATCTTAACAGATTGAGTTCAAATCATGCTAATAGGTATACCCAAAGAAATAAAGAATCACGAATACCGGGTTGGAATGACCCCGACCAGTGTTCGCGAAATGGCCAAACACGGACATCAGGTGATTGTCGAAACCAATGCCGGAGAAGGCATTTCCGCTAGCAATGACCAGTACCGCAAGGCAGGTGCTGCAATCGTCGACACTGCGGAAGAAGTGTTTGAACGTAGTGAGATGATCGTCAAGGTCAAGGAGCCTCAGGCGATCGAACGTGCCCGACTGCGAGAGGGGCAAATCCTCTATACGTACCTGCACCTCGCTCCCGACCCTGACCAGACCCGGGATCTGGTCAACAGCGGTGCGACCTGTATCGCCTATGAAACCGTTACCTCACCTCTTGGTGGCCTGCCGCTTCTCGCCCCAATGTCGAAAGTTGCCGGCAGGATGTCAATACAGGCTGGCGCATATTGCCTGGAACACCCACATGGTGGGCTAGGCATGCTATTGGGTGGCGTGCCCGGCGTGGACCCGGCCAAGGTCGTCATTTTGGGGGCTGGGGTAGTTGGAACCCATGCCGCACACATGGCAGTAGGCATGGGGGCAGATGTATGGGTACTCGATATCAATTCAACTGCCCTGGAACGGCACTGGCATCAGTTCGGACGATCCACGAATACGATCTTTTCAACATCAGATTCGCTGGAAAAGCATGTTCTTGAAGCAGATCTGGTGATCGGCGGAGTCCTGATTCCCGGCGCTGAAGCACCCAAGCTTGTGACCGCTGAGATGGTCAGGAACATGAAGCATGGCGCAGTTATTGTCGACGTTGCCATCGATCAAGGCGGCTGTTGTGAAACATCCCATCCCACTACGCATGCCGAACCGACCTATGGAGTCGATGATGTGGTGCACTACTGCGTAGCCAACATGCCAGGTGGAGTTCCGAAAACTTCAACCTATGCGCTCAATAATGTCACCCTGCCATTTGCACTCAAACTCGCCGACCAGGGGGCCAGAAAAGCCCTGCTGGATGATGAGCATCTGCGTAATGGACTGAACGCCCATCAGGGAAAAATTACCTACAAGCCTGTCGCCAGCGACCTTGGGTACGATTACATTGATCCGGTCAAGGCATTATCATCCTGACCGTATCAACCTTTCACTTTCGCATAAATGATTGAGTGGTTCAATCGATATGACACAAGATACTCGAATTTAAGGAGAGAAGAAAAATGACCAGAATGACACCTTCGGAAGCGTTTGTCGAGACAATGGCCGCAAACGGGGTCACGGAAATTTTTGGAATCATGGGCTCCGCCTTCATGGATGCCATGGATATATTCGCACCGGCAGGCATTCGCCTGATTCCGGTTGTACATGAACAAGGGGCTGCACACATGGCGGACGGCTATTCACGCGTGAGTGGTCGACATGGCGTAGTGATTGGACAGAATGGACCGGGCATCAGCAATTGCGTAACTGCTATCGCTGCTGCTTACTGGGCACACTCTCCGGTGGTTATGATTACACCCGAAACAGGCACCATGGGACAGGGACTGGGCGGTTTTCAGGAAGCGAACCAGCTGCCAATGTTTCAGGAATTCGTGAAATATCAGGGCCACGTCAATAATCCCAATCGGATGGCCGAATACACTGCACGTTGTTTTGACCGTGCGATGTCGGAAATAGGCCCCACCCAACTCAATATTCCTCGTGACTACTTTTACGGGGATATCGATGTGGAGATTCCAAAGCCCATGCGACTTGATCGTGGACCGGGTGGCGAGGAGTCGCTGAACCATGCTGCCGAAACCATCAGTAAAGCCAGGTTCCCGGTCATTCTGTCCGGCGGTGGCGTGGTCATGGGCGATTCAGTAGAAGACTGCAAGGCTCTGGCTGAACGCCTGAATGCACCGGTCGTCAACAGTTACTTGCATAACGATTCCTTTCCTGCCAACCACCCATTGTGGTGTGGGCCTCTTGGCTACCATGGCTCGAAAGCAGCCATGAAAATTATCAACAAGGCAGATGTGGTCATCGCGCTTGGCACCCGGCTTGGACCTTTTGGGACCTTGCCCCAGTATGGTTTTGACTACTGGCCAAAAGATGCAAAAATTATCCAGATTGATGCCGACCACAAAATGCTCGGACTGGTCAAGAAAATCGATGTCGGCATCTGTGGTGATGCCGGAGCCGCAGCACGTGCCCTGGTTGAACGGTTGAACGGTCGTGAACTGACTTGTGACGGGAACCGAAGCGAACGTCTGGATACAGTCAAAGCCGAAAAATCGAGTTGGGAGAAAGAACTGGATGAGTGGATTCATGAAAATGACGATTACAGTCTGGATATGATCAAGGAACAGGCTGATGAAGAAGAATCCTGGCTACATCCTCGTCAGGTATTGCGTGAACTGGAAAAAGCCATGCCGGAAGATGCCATGGTGTCGACTGACATAGGCAACATCAATGCGATTGCCAATAGCTATTTGAGATTCGAGAAGCCACGCAGCTTTCTGGCACCCATGAGCTGGGGTAACTGTGGTTATTCGTTGCCGACCATGATCGGTGCGAAATGCGCCGCACCGGACCGTCCTGCAATTGCCTATTCGGGCGATGGGGCCTGGGCGATGAGTTGCTCGGAAATCATGACATCGGTTCGCCACGACATTCCGGTCACAGGGGTAGTCTTCCACAATCGCCAATGGGGTGCAGAAAAGAAAAACCAGGTCGATTTCTATAATCGCCGTTTTGTGGCTGGTGAACTCGATAACCAGAGTTTTGCAGGAATCGGCAAGGCCATGGGCACTGAGGGCATCATCGTCGATCGCCTTGAAGACGTTGGCCCAGCCTTGACCCGGGCAGTCGACATGCAGATGAATGATGGCAAGTCCACAGTCATTGAAATCATGTGTACGCGTGAATTGGGAGATCCATTCAGAAGGGATGCACTCTCCAAACCTGTCCGCCATTTGCCCAAATACAGGGATTACGTCTGATCAGTAACGGCTTCGGGAATGTCCCCCCTGTTTGAGCGTATTTTCCAGAGTGCGCGTAACGCAAATCGCACCATTGTTCTGCCCGAAGGGGATGATGAACGGATTGTCGCTGCCGCAAATCAGGCAGCGACAATGGGGATTTCCAGGATCGTGTTGTTGCGCTCGCAACATGCTCACACTGAATGCATTCCCGATGCCGGTATAACCGTCATTGATCCTGAAACTGATTCTTGCTCTGGTGATTACGCAGATCTACTGTTTGATCTTCGCAAGCACAAAGGGTTGACGCAGGAAGAAGCGGCCCGGGCGGTCAGGAATCCTCTGGTCTTTTGTGCCTTGATGGTTAAATCTGGCCAAGCGGATGGTTATGTTGCCGGCGCTAACAGCCCGACTGCCAGCGTACTTCGGCCGGCACTCCAGATCGTGGGCATGGCAGAAGACGCGAGGCAGGTCTCAAGTTTCTTTATCATGGAACACCATCTGTCACATCAAGCCGTTCAAGGCATTATGCTATATGCTGATTGCGCAATGGTGATCGATCCGGACCCTGATGAACTCGCTGATATTGCAATCGCAACGGCTCGGCATGCCCGGGAGTTGCTTGAAATAAATCCTGTGGTTGCCCTATTGTCTTTTTCAACTGCAGGGAGTGCAGATCACCCCCTTGTCGACAAAGTCAGGCAGGCGGGTAATATTGTCGCTTCCAAAATGCCCGATTTGCCGCTCTTGCCGGAAGTTCAGCTAGATGCAGCGATTGTGCCCGATATACTGGCAAGAAAAGCACCCGATATCAATGCGGCTGGCCCCGCCAATGTCCTGATTTTTCCTGATCTGCAATCTGCCAATATCGGGTACAAGATCGCTGAGCGAATCGGCGGTGTAACTGCTACCGGTCCGATCCTTCAGGGATTGTCCAGACCAGTGAATGACCTCTCTCGTGGTTGTAGTACGGATGATATTCTGCGTCTGATTGCGATCACTGCACTGCAAAGTAGCTCCACCACCCATGCGGGCTGAATTCAGAACGCTGTTTCTCAAAAAACGATTCCCATTGACGATTAGTCGCGGGATCAGCCGAGGAGGAGAAAACCTGTTCGTTGGCATCACTAGGGACAATATTACCGGGTGGGGTGAATTGTCACCCGGCAAGACCGAGGGAGTAGCCACAGCACAATCAGCACAGGAACATCTTGAGTCGTTTCTTGGCGAACTGCAAGATGACTTGCCCATCCATGAAGTCACTCAAAAAGCCCGGGAGCATCAACTTCCCCTTTGTGCATTAGCTGGGCTCGATATCGCACTTTGGGACTGGCTGGGCAAGAAAGCCAACTTACCGCTCTATCGTCTTTTAGGCGTGGGTCTGCCAACCGTCCCAACCTCGGTGACGATTGGCATCAACCCACCGGATGTGGTTAAGGAACGAATACCGGAAATTCTCCGGGGTAATCGATTCAAGGCTCTGAAAATCAAGCTCGGCTCTCCAGAAGGTATCGAAGCCGATCAGGCAATGTTTTGTCAGGTGGTGGAAAGTGCCAGGCCCTATGACGTCCAGCTGCGAGTCGATGCCAATGGGGGCTGGAATGTGGATGATGCCATACGCATGATGAAGTGGATTGTCAATCGGGCTCCGCTGGCTGAGTATGTAGAGCAGCCTCTACAGGAAGGACAGGAGAGCGAACTGCCGAAATTATTCAGTGGTAGACCCTTGCCGATCTTTGTCGATGAGTCCTGTCGCCTGTCCAGCGACATTCCCAATTGGTCTGATGTTGTTGATGGCGTCAATCTGAAACTTATGAAATGTGGCGGTATTACAGAAGGACTCCGCATTATTGCCACCGCCCGAGCCTTTGGGATCAAAACCATGATCGGCTGCATGGGCGAATCGTCAATGTCGATTTCTGCCGGTGCGGCCATATCGGGCCTGGTCGACTATGTCGATCTGGATTCACATCTGAACCTAGATCCCGATCCCTGTTCTGGAGCAACTCTTGTTGACGGCATCACTACACCGAACCAGAATCCGGGGCATGGTGCCGTCTGGATCTGATGTTGCAAATGTAATTCGGAGTACAATTTGAACTTCGAAACTTGATGGATTGAGGATGATCGACTGCAGGCGATCAGCATCCAATGGCATTCTGATTAGCAAAATCCGTTTTTCGGCCATCATTTTCTCCCGCA
>VXPI01000121.1 GCA_009839585.1 Gammaproteobacteria bacterium | reverse complement strand
AGTGGTGGCAAATCACTAAGTGAGTTCAAGTTGAAATAGGCCAGAAATGCCGGTGTCGTCGCAAACAATGCAGGGCGTCCGGGAACCTCCCGTGTCCCGACCTGCTTGATCCATTCCCGCTCAAGCAAACGTTGCATGATTTCCGAACTCACCGACACGCCGCGAATATCCTCGATATCCCCACGCGTTACTGGCTGGCGATATGCGATGATTGACAGTGTTTCCAACTGTGCCCGGGATAAACGGGGCGGTCGGCCGATCTGCAGTTTACGAATCCATACCGCATAGCGTGATTTGGTTTGGTAACGATATCCGTTACCAATTTTCTGAAGTTCTACAGCACGATTTTCACATTCTTTCCCAAGCTGTTGAATGGCTTCCTTGATGTCCTCGCTTCGTGGAGCGGCCTCTTCACCAAACACGGCCTGAATTTTCGACACGCTCAGCGGGGTATCGGAAACCATTAACAGTGCTTCTACTATATTCTTCAGTTCCTGATTCATTGGCACTGTCTCCCATCACTGCCTTGTTGAGGTATGTTGCCCATACGCTCAGTCCGTTTCACACTCCTTGCTTCGAAGATAAATTGGAGAAAAGGCTTCGTTCTGAATAACGTTGATTGCTTGCTCCCTGACTAGCTCCAGAAGTGCAAGAAAGCAGACAACAGCTCCCTGACGACCTTCCGAGGGTTCAAAAAGGGCTTCAAACCGCATCGACCTTGTACGATCGATTCGCTCAAGGATGAGTCCCATTCTCTCCCGAACCGACAATTCCTCCCGGTCGACCACAAGCTGTCGATTGAATTCCGCACGCTCAACCACATTCCTGAATGCAATGGTCAAGTCATTCAAGCTTGCCTGACCCAGAACCGGCGGCATTTCATCTTCAAATGTGCAAGGGACAAGATACAGGTCTCTTTCGACCCGAGGCAGGGAATCGATATCCTGTGCAGCCTGATTAAATCGCTCGTATTCCTGGAGCCTGCGAACCAGTTCGAGTCTTGGATCCCCTTCCTCTTCTTGATCGTCCTCGGTTGGCCTTGGCAACAGCATTCTTGATTTTATTTCTGCAAGCAGTGCCGCCATTACCAGATATTCCGATGCCAAATCCAGCCTCATCGTCCGCATCAGGTCAACATACTCCATGTACTGCCGTGTGATCAGTGCAACCGGTATATCCAGAATATCGATGTTCTGCTTGCGTATCAGGTGCATCAGCAGGTCCAGGGGGCCCTGGAACGTCTCCAGAAAGACTTCAAGTGCATCGTGAGATATGAACAGATCTTCGGGAATGTTCTCGTATTTTTTTCCATGCACCAGAATAGGTGCTCTCGCCGAACCCGTATTCTCAACAGCCTTGAGATGAACCTTCTTTTCGGTTGAGTCTTTTGTTTTGTCCATAACCGATTTACTGTTCCTACAGATATTTGGTACCTACGGCTGAGCGAACAATATCCATGGTCTGGTCAGCGACGCGGCTTGCCTTCCGGTTACCCTCGACAATAATCTCCTTAACCAGGCCAGGATTCTGAACATAGGGTTTTGCGCGATCTCCAATCACTTCCTGCTCCTCCAGGATTTTTCCTATCAATGGTTGCTTGCATTGTACACAACCAAACGATGCCGTTCGACATCCTGCTTGCACCCATTCACGTGTATCGGCGTCGCTGTAAATTTTGTGAAGAGGCCAGACTGGACACTTGTCAGGATCTCCGGGATCGGTCAGCCTTACTCTCGCTGGATCTGTGGGCATTGCTCGGACAGACTTTTCAATACGTTTCGGCTCATCCCGCATTGCGATGATGTTGTTATAGGATTTCGACATTTTTTGTCCATCAAGTCCCGGGGTCTTGGCAGCTTCTGTTAACAATGCTTCTGGCTCTGGCAACAATGCCTTACCCCTGCCCTCGATATACCCGATCAACAGTTGTTTTTGATCATTATCCAGCTGGTCATGATTTCTTATCATGGCCTCGGCATGTTCATGTGCATTTCGATCACCCTGTTCCGTATATTTTCTTCTATATCTTCGGAACTGATTCGAATCCTCCTTGCCCATCACGGATATTGCCTGATCCAGCTCGCGGTCATAATCCGGGCCTTTTCCAAAGAACGAGTTAAACCTTCGGGCAATCTCGCGTGTCAGCTCTACATGGGGAACCTGATCCTCTCCGACCGGTACATATGCTGCTCGGTACATCAGTATATCCGCAGATTGCAACAGGGGATAACCCAGAAACCCGTAGGTAGATAGGTCCTTGTCCGCGAGCCTTTGCTGTTGTTCCTTGAAACTTGGCACCCTTTCCAGCCAGCCGAGTGGAGTCACCATTGAAAGCAAAAGGTGTAGTTCGGCATGTTGAAGCAGACTGGACTGAATAAACAGGGTAGCTTTTTCCGGGTCAACGCCGGAAGAGAGCCAATCGACTACCATATCCCATACATGCTCACTCATACTCTCCGGGTTTTCGTAGGTGGTTGTCAGGGCATGCCAATCGGCAACAAAGAAGAAACAGTCATAGTCTTCCTGCATCCTGACCCAGTTTTTGAGAACTCCATGATAGTGACCCAGATGAAGTTTGCCAGTTGGTCGCATGCCGGACAGGGTGCGGGTATTTTCCGTAGCATTGAATATCACGGTCCGATCCTCGTCTTCCGACTACGCCGCCGGTTCAAAAACTTCAGTATCGCCTTTACCATGGCGCAATATGCGTGGTGTCCCATCTACCATGTCTATGACTGAAGTGGGTTCAGCATCACAGGGCCCAGCATCAATCACCAGATCAACTTGATTCTCGAGACGCTCTCGGATGTCTATGGGGTCGTTCAGGGGGTAATGGTCACCCGGCAAGATCAAGGTTGAACTCATCAACGGCATCTGCAAATGCTCAAGGAGCGCCGAGACCACAGCATCGTCGGGAACGCGAAGACCAATGGTGTTCCGTTTAGGGTTTTGCAGCCGTCTTGGAACTTCACGTGATGCCTTCAAAATAAAAGTGTAGGGGCCGGGAGTAAAGCGCTTCAGGAGTCGATAGGTTGCGTTGTCAATTTTTGCATAAAGACTGAGCTCCGAAAGATCCTTGCAGATCAAGGTAAAGTTACGGGTATTATCAAGCTTGCGAATTTTTCGAATCCGTTGCATTGCCTCCTTGTTACCGATTTCACAGCCGAGTGCATAACTCGAGTCAGTCGGGTAAGCGATGACCCCGCCAGCATTGATGATTTTGACGGCTTCCCGAATCAGGCGAGGCTGGGGATTGATCTTGTGTATTGAAAAGAACTGGGACATTTACATCATATCCTGTGGTTGATTTGCGTGTGATCGTGCATGTTGTCGACCGGATCGATTCTTTCGACGTCTTCGTTTCGATCGAGCTTGTTTCGGGTCTGGGAGTTGATCAATCATTGATGCACGCTTTTTTGAATTGACTTCCTGTATTTGTGTCCACCATTTCATGCATGCCGGGCCAATCTCGCCAACCGTTGATCTCAATACCAGAAAATCGTATGCAGCCCTGAAGCGTCGATTTGCCATGATTGATCTGATATGCCCTTTGTCACGATGTTCCAGCATCGTCTGCATCTGCCAGATTTCATGCACTGTGTCACGAACCCGGAATGGGATAATTAACAATTCTGGCCTTTTCACCAAACAATCGGATACCGCAGAATCATGTGCATCATGCTCTCGAAGACCTCTACCTGTGTGCCGAAGCAATGATTTTTGATACTCATTCCAGAAAACGACTGCAATAAAGAAACTGTCGATGACCGGCAGCCCCTTGCGAACACGCCTGTCGGTATTCCTCAATGCCTGTCGCACAAAACGCATGAACCGGTCCGAGTTGCCGCCCTTGCGGCCAGACGCTATATGCGAAAACAGCATTTCGCCCAATGGGGTTTCAAAAATTTGATCCCAGGACTCCTCGGCAACACCCTGATTGAAAAACTTGACAACCTCATCATAGAGTCTGGAACTATTTAAACCCTCCACCCATGCTGCGTGCTGTTGAATCTCTTCTTTCATCTCGTGCTCAAGATCGAAACCGAGCTTTGCCTTGAATCGTATCGCTCGGATGATTCGTGCCGGGTCTTCAAGGAACCGCTGCCGGGGGGCACCGATCATGCGTAATTGCTGTTGCTGAATATCCTGAATACCCCCAAGATAGTCGATCACCTGTTCTTCTACAGGATCGTAGTAAAGCGAATTGACAGTGAAATCCCTTCGCACAACATCTTCTTCTCGTGTGCCATAGATATTTTCACCGTCAGGCATGTTGCGTTTTTTACGGGATTTTGGGAAGACCCTGGCAATCCATGAGCCCGATGATTCAGGATTTGCCCTGTACGTGGTGACTTCAATGTAATCCATATACCTGCGTCCTCTCTGGCGGACATGGACGATTTTGAAGCGGCGTCCAATAATGCGCGAGCGGGGAAAGATCTTGCAGATTTGATGGGGAAGGGCATCGGTGACCACATCAAAGTCCTTGGGCTTTAGCCCGAGTATCAGATCACGAACACAGCCGCCAACCAACAGTCCGTCATACCCGTGAGATTTCAGGTTCTGGATGATCTCGAACGAATCCAGACTAATGTCGGATTGATCAAAACCCAACTCATGCGAGCGATAGTATTCGGCCTCCAAATGACAGGTCCGGTATCTTTATCTGACCAATTGCAAATTGATGCGGAAATTCAAAACTTCGTGATTTGCAAAAGGAGCAGATTCCAACCTCTGTACTGAGATTTCAGGATTCTATGCTGATTTTGGCTGCTTCCGATTGACCGCTTTCCAGGCAGCCGGTAATGCAATCATTGCGAGAACGATCTTGGCAAGGTCACCTAAAAGGAACGGTGTCAAGCCCCAGGCCAGGATAGGCTTGTCCCACCCGAGCAGGCTTCCCAGCCAGATCAAGCCGGGCACGTAAATCACGATATTTCCGATCAGCATTGCCGACAAGGTTGTATACCATTTACGGTCCCACCCACGTTCAGCGAGATAGCCAATGCATCCAGCTGCCAGAACAAATCCCAGCAGATATCCACCGGTTGGTCCGAGCATGTAGGCAAGACCAATACCCTTTTCAGGGGTTCCGGCAAATACGGGCAGCCCCATTGCACCTAGCATAAAGTAGGAGATTACAGTTAGTCCACCGAGTTTCCAGCCGCAGGCCATGGAAAAGGCCAAAACCACAAAGGTTTGCATGGTCACAGGAACTGGATAGAACGGAATCTGGATTTTGGCTGAGACAGTCAACAGGACTGTTCCAAGCACAATCAGGACAATATTCCTGATACTCGCCGAGTCAACCCATAAGAGGCTGCCCAAGGTAGGATAACGCATAGATTGCATGGCTATTCTCTATTTCAATGAATTTTTATAAGTCTTCATGTTGATCAGATAGGCAATCCTGGAAATTGACTGTATTTCCCAACGATAATATCTGAATCATGTCTGGATTGTATCACATGGCTCATTTCTGCTCTGCATGAGTTGCTGTGTAGTGTTGCAGGCAAATAAACTCCGCTGTCCGAGAATCTGCGCTCATTAAATATGACCACGTTGGCACGATGCACAATCTATCGTAAACGCTATTGTTTCCCCTAACCCTGAAACAGAGTCCTGTATCAGGCGCAAGGTATTGTGTACGGTAGGTTTCAACTCCGGATCCGGAACATCCACCGGGTGAAACGCCCGACCCTCGAAAACCAAACCACACGAGGCGTTGGGATACTTTCATGTTTCCATTATGTGGAATAGGGGGAGGTCCCGAAAATACAACAATATTGTTGACAACAATATTGTTGTATTGTATTCTTTGCATACTTTAATCAGACTCACAAAGCATGAAATCATCGACAGGTCGCTGGGTAAGCGGTGAAGACTTTTTCGATCGTGAAGCCGATCTCGGAAATTTGAAACGGCAAGTCCTCGGCAACAATCATGTTCTTCTATCCGGCCAGCGCCGGATGGGAAAGACAAGCATTGTCAGAGAACTCGGCAGGCAGCTTGAAGAGGATGGTTGGATATTCCTGTTCGCCGATATCGAAGGTGCGAACTGTCCAGAAGATGTTGTGGCCAGTATCGCCCAAGCCGCATACCCTGTACGTCCGGTCGCGAGACGAATTGCAGGCACCATGAGCCACTGGATTAAGGACAGCATCGAGGAAATCGGCGCTCTTGATTTTGGGATCAAGATTCGTGCCGGGCTGGATTCGGGAAATTGGAAGCGGCATGGAGAGCAGTTGTTCCGCGATTGTGGAGCACAGAAAAAGCCAACACTTCTGGCAATTGATGAGTTGCCCATATTCCTGACACGAATGCTGTCCAATGATGGAAATTCAAATCGGGTAGAAGTTTTTCTAAGCTGGATGCGTAGCGTGGTGCAGAGTCCCGGAGAAAATGGACCTGTATTGATAGTCTCGGGCAGTGTCGGTCTTGAACCACTGGTACGCAGGCTCGGAATACCTGATCGCATCAATCATTTTTATCCCTACCGCCTGGGACCTTGGGACAGGGCAACAAGCATTAAATGCTTCAAGGCACTCTCCGAGAACAACAGGCTATCCATGGAAAATGGCGTGGCAGAGGCGGTCTATGATGCGCTGGGGGTCGGAATTCCTCATCACATCCAGTCCTTCTTTGCACGATTGCTCGATTTTCTCGCAAGGGAGGAAAAAAACCGGGCTACACTGCAAGATGTCGACACAGTCTATCGTATGGAACTTCTGGGACCATCAGGACAGAACGACCTTGTGCACTACGAGACAAGACTCCGGGAGACCTTTGATGATCAAGGCCACACCATTGCAATGAAAGTTCTTGCCGAAGCTGCGATCCAAAAGAAGTTCACTCCGACTGCAATGCGGAATCTTGAAAGGTCGTTTCGCCAGACCACAGAGAATGCAGGAAAGCTGATTTCAGAGGTGATGGACATTCTGGAACACGATGGATATCTCGTTCCCGGTGATAATGGTCATCGTTTTGCTTCAAGATTATTGCAGGATTGGTG
>VXPI01000125.1:1574-7022 GCA_009839585.1 Gammaproteobacteria bacterium | reverse complement strand
TCTGCATACCGCTTGGAGTTTCAATTCCGGTAGGCAAGGACTCGATGTCCATGCGAACCGTGTGGAAGGATTCCGGGAAAGTGGAAAACAAGGTAGTCGCTCCCGTGTCACTGATTGTGAGCGGGTTTGCACAAGTCCGGGATGTTGGCCTTACCCTCACTCCTGAATTGATGAATGGCAATTCAGGCACAGTGCTTTTGCTGATTGATCTGGGATGCGGGAAAAACCGTCTTGGAGGAAGCATTCTGGCCGAGACTGCAAAACAGCTGGGCGGGGAAGTGCCTGACCTCGATAATCCTGAGTTGTTACGGGGATTTTTCGGGTTTGTCCAGTCGCTTCTAGAGGATCAGCTTGTGCTGGCTTACCATGATCGCTCAGATGGTGGATTGGTTACGACTGTCTGTGAGATGATGTTTGCGGGGCGTTGCGGGATTTCCCTCAACTTGAAGGACTCGCAGGCTGATCATGTGGGATTTCTGTTCAGTGAGGAGCTTGGAGCAGTAATCCAGGTCGAGCGTGACACATTGTCGGAAGTCAATGATCGGTCACGTAAATTCGGAATCGAAGACCAGGTCATGGAAATTGGCACCATGAATTCCGGTGATCGTCTGGACATTTATGCCGGCGACGAGTTATTGTTATCGCAATCACGGAGCGCTTGTCAACAAGCTTGGTCAAGCACTTCCTGGCAGATGCAGCGATTGCGTGACAATCCCTTTTGTGCGGACCAGGAATACCTCAGGATAACGGATCAACAAGACTCAGGCCTGTTTTGCGACCTGACGTTTGAATACGATTCTGAATTCCGCCAGTCTGTAAACCTGAGCCTTCAAAAACCCGGGATTGCGATTTTGCGGGAGCAGGGCGTCAATGGCCACCTTGAGATGGCAGCGGCATTCGAAGCAGTCGGCTTCACGCCTCATGATGTAACCATGACCGATATTCTGGGGGGCATGAAGCTTGATGGATTCAAGGGCCTGGCCGCCTGTGGCGGATTTTCATTTGGAGATGTGCTCGGGGCAGGTGCGGGATGGGGCAAGTCAATTTTGTATAACGATGTACTGAAAGAGGAATTCGCTGGTTTTTTTTCAAGAACGGACACATTCGGGTTGGGGGTATGCAACGGATGTCAGATGCTGTCCTGTATCCGGGACATTATCCCGGGTGCAGAGCACTGGCCGGATTTTGTGAGAAACACTTCTGAACAATATGAAGCGCGTTTCATCATGGCCGAGATTGTTTCCGAGACATCAATTCTGACAACCGACATGAAAGGGTCGATGATTCCGGTACCGACCTCCCATGGTGAGGGCAGGGTGGAATACCGCAACACCGATGACAAGGCCATGCTTGAAGACCGGAACCAGGTGTGCATGAGGTTTGTTGACAGCCGGGGATGCGTAACCGAACGTTATCCTCTGAATCCTAACGGCTCTCCGGGTGGGGCGACGGGATTTACCACGCGAGATGGGCGTTTTACTATCTTGATGCCTCATCCTGAGCGGGTTTTTCTCACCAGTTCGAATCCGTGGCACCCGGATCGCTGGGGCAAGTACAGTCCCTGGATAAAACTGTTTGAAAATGCCAGAAACTGGGTCGGCTAGTCCATTCCCTACATGCTGGCGTAGTTTGGACCTCCGGTTCCTTCCGGCGTAACCCAGTTGATATTTCCACTCGGATCCTTGATATCGCAGGTTTTGCAGTGCACGCAGTTCTGTGCGTTAATCTGCAGTCTCTGGCTGTCACCATCGTCTACAAATTCATAAACACCGGCTGGACAGTAGCGTTGTTCCGGCCCTGCATATCTGGGCAGATTCCATTCCACAGACCGGGAAGGTTCGGTCAGGCATAGGTGAACCGGCTGATCTTCTTCATGGTTCGTATTGGAGAGAAACACGGAAGAGGTTTTGTCAAAACTGAGTTTGCCGTCTGGTTTCGGGTATTCGATTCGCTGGGCCTTCTCTGCCTGTTGAAGGGATTCATGGTCGGGGACCGGGTCGGTTAACCGGAATGGCAGTTTTCCGGAAAACCAGTTCTGGTCCAGGTAATTGTAGGCACCCCCCATCCATATGCCGAACTTGTGGATTGCCGCACCAAAATTTCGGGATCGATGCAACTCTTCATAGAGCCATGAAGATCGGAAGTGTTGATCGAAATCTTTCAGTTCCGCCTCTCCCTGAAGAGTCCGAAATACCGATTCTGCGGCCAGCAGTCCGCATTTCATGGCGGTGTGTGATCCCTTGATTTTGGAAAAATTGAGGGTTCCGGCATCGCACCCAATCAATAATCCGTTGGGCATGACCATGTTGGGCAGCGCATTGATGCCGCCCTTGGTAATTGCTCTTGCGCCGTAGGCGATTCGCTCACCATCCTCGAGGTACTGGCGGATAACGGGATGGTGCTTGAATCTTTGCAATTCATCGAAAGGGCTGATATAGGGGTTGTCGTAACTGAGGTCGGTAATCAGGCCCATCGACACCAGGTGATTGTCCAGATGGTACAGGAATGATCCACCGGTAGCGTTGTTTTCAGACAGCGGCCAGCCAGCCCCGTGAATGACCAGTCCCGGGTCGTGCCTGTCCGGACCGATTTTCCACAGTTCCTTAATGCCGATCGCATAGTGCTGGGTTTGACTTGATTTATCCAGTTCAAATTTGCGGATCAGCTGTTTCCCGAGATGACCACGACAGCCTTCGGCAAACACGGTGATTTTTGCATGAAGTTCCATGCCAGGTTCATAATTATCCTTGATTTGTCCGTCTGTTCCCCTCCCCATTTCTCCGGTTGCAACCCCCTTGATACTGTCATCTTCGTGAAACAGGACTTCCGATGCCGGAAAGCCGGGAAAAACTTCTGCGCCCAGATTCCCGGCCTGCTCCGCGAGCCATCGGCACAATTCTCCCAGGCTGATAATGTAGTTGCCCTGATTGTGCATGGGTTTCGGGATCATCCAGTTCGGCATTTGCGTTGCCCTGGATTCGCTCCTGAACATGTAGACTTCATCGCGGGTAACGGGTGTATTGAGTGGTGCCCCCATGTTTTTCCAATCGGGAAACAACTCGTTCAGGGTTTTCGGCTCAAACAGGGCCCCGGATAGGATATGTGCGCCTACTTCTGATCCTTTTTCGAGTACGACCACCGATAACTCCCTGTCGTTACTGGCAGCGAGCTGCATAAGGTGGCAGGCTGTAGCAAGGCCGGCAGGCCCAGCGCCAACGATTACAACATCGACTTCCATCGATTCGCGTTCGGGGATATTTTGCGTCATGTTTTTTCCAGAAGTAGGAGTGTGGAATTTCGGATATTGTGCTATTGTTAAGTGTAAAATTCCACATTTTTCAGCAGTGGGATTTCGAATGTCGCCTGAACTGTCTATCGCCGAAGAACAACCTTGTCCCGGAACTTCTCACTGGAGAGATTTGCATGACCGGGTAATGATGCCGAATTATGCGCCCTTGAGCATGGTTCCAGCACGCGGGCAGGGGGCATGGCTATGGGACGATGCCGGGAATCGCTATCTGGACTTTGCTGGAGGTATCGCTGTTTCTGCATTGGGTCATGCGAATCCCGAGCTGGTTGAGGCGCTGGCGAACCAGGCCAGGAAACTGTGGCACGTTAGTAATATTCTGACCAACCAACCGGCGCTTGAACTGGCACGCAAATTGATTGACGCAACTTTTGCCGACAAGGTATTTTTTGCGAACTCGGGTTCCGAAGCCAATGAGGCAGCACTGAAACTTGCCCGTCGGGTTGCTCAAGACCGCCATGCCGAGGACAAATATGAAATTCTGGCGTTCGAAAACGCTTTTCATGGCCGGACCTTCTTCACGGTCAGTGTTGGGGGGCAAGCAAAATACAGCCAGGGGTTTGGTCCGAATCCACCCGGTATTTCACACCTTCCCTATAATCATTCGCAGGCTGTGCTCGAGTGGTTTGAAAAACATGGCGACAGGGCGTGTGCAGTCATTCTTGAGCCCTGTCAAGGTGAAGGCGGGGTAACTCCGGCAACCAGGGAGTTTGTGGATACTATCAGGGACTGTTGCGAGCGTTATAACGCGTTGTTGATTCTTGATGAGGTTCAGACAGGCATGGGGCGGTCCGGGGCTCTCTATCTTCACGAGAAACTTGGCGTTGTGCCGGATATTCTGACTACTGCCAAGGCTTTGGGTTGCGGTTTTCCCATCAGTGCTACCTTAACCACTGATGAGGTGGCCGAGCATCTGGCGGTGGGAACGCACGGAAGTACTTTTGGCGGTAATCCGATGGCCTGTGCAGTTGCCGGCAAGGTTATTGACATCATCAATACTCCTGAGATTCTTAATAATGTCGATCAGCGAAGCGAACAGCTGGTGGCTGGACTCGATGATATCAGTCGGCGTTATCATCTTTTCACGGAAATCCGCGGAATTGGCCTGTTGCTCGGTTGTGTGCTAGTGGAACAGTACGCGGAAAAAGCCAGGGATCTAATGACTCTCTGCAATGAATGCGGCTTACTGACTCTGGTGGCTGGTCCGGGCGTATTACGATTGGCACCACCACTCAATATCAGCGAATCAGAAATTGCAGAGGGTTTGGCGCGTATGGAAGAGGCCGTTGCAAGGTTCGTTCAATCGGCTGAGCCGTCTTCGTAACTGTAGCTTTTTTGCCGAACGTGGGAAACGGGTTCAGGCCACCCTGTCCTGGGGTTCCTGACCGCTGAAAAAAGCATCCAGATTATCCAGAGCACGAAACCCCATGGCATCGCGAGTCTCACGGGTTGCACTACCGATGTGCGGTAGCATGAATATGTTCTGATGTCCGGAAAAACCTGGATTGCCCCCCGGTTCGATTTGAAAACAGTCCAAGCCGGCGGCAGCAACCTTGCCGCTCGTTAATGCGTTCAGCAAGGCGTTTTCATCCACCAGTGCTCCGCGAGCGGTATTGACGATGATCGCGTTATCGGGGAGTAGCGAAAATGCCCGTTCGTCCATCAGCCCACGGGTCTCCTCCGTAGTAGGGCAGTGCAGCGACAGAAAGTCCGAGACTCGGAGCAGCGAGTCGAGATGCTGGTGAAAGACAGCGCCGTTTTCATTTTCCGGAGCAAGACGATTCCTGTTGTGATAATGAATTCGCATATCGAATCCAGAGGCTCGTTTCGCCATCACCTGTCCGACCCGGCCCATGCCAATGATTCCGAGACGCTTGCCGGTCACCTGGTGTCCGACCATGAATGATGGACTCCAGTTTTTCCATTGGTGGTTTCGTACCATGGTATCGCCCTCTATGGCACGTCGAGCGGCACCCAGCAGAAGCAGCATGGCGATCTCGGCTGTTGCGTCAGAGAGGACGTCCGGTGTATTGGTCACCATGATTCCTCGTTCGGCCAGGGCGTTGAGATCGCAATGGTCAATGCCGACAGAGTGGTTTGCAATGATGCGGACGCGTTGACCGAGACATTGCACCACGTCC
>VXPI01000125.1:0-1564 GCA_009839585.1 Gammaproteobacteria bacterium | reverse complement strand
GCAGGATCGCATCGACCTCATGGCTTCTCTGCACAATTTCATCGGGTGAGACCAGGGTATCTTGTGGATTCAGGATGACGTCATAGTCTTGTGCAGCTCTGCGTTCCGTATTTTCCGAGAGTTTCCGGGTTATCCAGAGTATGGGTTTTTCATTCATGGTACACCTGTAACTGAATAGGGAATTATTGGGGGCTTGTCATTCTGGAATTAGGAGGCTGAAAGAGGCATAGGAGGAGAACTTGCCGAACTGTCTCTGGCTCATATTGTGGTGCAGGGTGTGCAAGGTTCGCATTTTTACTCATGTCTATTGCGGGAACGATGGCGGTCATGTAGTAATGGTATGGACATTGCGTGAATAACTGTGCAAGATTCCTGCAGATTGAGTAGTACAAGGAAGCGTAAGGCTGGCTTGAATTGATAGTATCTACGTGATTTGGCCTGTGGCATAAAGTGCCGGACAAGTTGCGGAGAAATTGTTTTCGCTAGAGTGAGTGGTCACTGGGTGTTCCCGATCCTAAACGGGCATCTTGATCTACATGCGGGGTCTGGTAGCCTTGCGGGGGCAGTTCGACCGGCAGAAAAGGAAGGTGTATACTCACCAGTAGAAGGCAGTTCACTTGTCAAAAAGCAGGACCATGCTTTGCAGAAAGTCGGAAACCCGTTCAGGATCAGACGGCAATTCCGACCATTTAAATTCGCTTGCCTTTCCCGCTTTTGCTCTTTCCTTTCTCGCAACCCAGCGATGGGAAACATGAACTCGAGTAGTGTTTGCAGCTGGTTGTTCGAAACGAAGGCGGAATCGATTCAAGACGGTTTCGCGTTGGGTGAGCGAGGTTGACAATTATCTGGCAAATCGTATGGCGGATTATTATGCCTCGACCACATCCGTGGGGCTCTGGATGCATTCCGTTTCCATTATCCCGGCCTCAAGGCTGTTTTCTGTAAGGCCTATACCGCTGTTTTCCCAGAATGCTTTCATAATGGCCCATGCTTCATCCAAACCGGAGTCAACTTCTACCCATCGCCTGTCCCCATCATGGATGACCCGTGCTCCCTCAATAGTGGGAAGAACTCTATAGCCGGCTGTATTAGCGTTTCCATCCTCGATAGAATTCCCTTTCGAAGATCTTGACAATCTTGGAGGAAAGTCCAGCGATTGTGTTGCGGCTGGCTGGTAGAGCTGGCCTTCAGCCCGGTTGATGGCCACGCCACGATATTTTGCAGGCTGTTTGCGCGTGTTGACTTCTTTTGGGTTTTGGCTGGTGTCTGGAGCACGGTCTTGTGTGGATGTGCCACTACAGGATGCCAGTATCAGGATACTTAATGTATACAGCGTGAATTTTGAGGGTAGAGAAATT
Source organism: Gammaproteobacteria bacterium (assembly GCA_009839585.1). GTDB lineage: Bacteria > Pseudomonadota > Gammaproteobacteria > Arenicellales > Poriferihabitantaceae > Poriferihabitans. The sequence goes on along the minus strand of VXPI01000125.1, from coordinate 206 downwards.
AGCTTCATTGCAGGTGGGTTCTGTTGATGCCTTAAGCTGACAAGTTGGATGTGATCGTGGCTGTGGAGTTCTCTTGCCTTGTCAATTTGAAAAATTGAAAGCATTTCGGATTTACGGGTTAATTCTAACTTGATTTCGGTTTTGTGATGATAGTGGATTTCCGCGATAACGGAACGCGATACTCAAATACATGGACCCTGTAGGCA
>VXPI01000189.1 GCA_009839585.1 Gammaproteobacteria bacterium | reverse complement strand
GAAAGGGGGCGACCGCATGAAGCATCCCGGGCAGGAGAAAAGGGCAGAAGCCGTGGCAATGCTCAGGCAGGTGCTTCAGCAGTCCGACGAAAAAGACGTGCTTGAAATATACCGGGCCTACCGGGCAAGGCATGGAACGCCGCTCCACTGCGAGAACCTGGAGCGCAGCCTGGAAGAGATCATCCGGATGAGGGAGGAAAGACGATGAAGGGACTGACGGTAAGGAATCTTCAGGAACGGGTGCGGATGCAGGCCCGGGAAAGACACTCGGACGACCTGATCAAGCTGGCATCCATTGACCTGTGGCTGGACGAAATCCACGGGCTGCATCGACATGCCGAAGACGTCCTGTTCGATCTCGAGATACGGTACGGCAAGGCGGGATTCGGGGGCGACAGCCCGGATGTCGCCAGCCTCAAGCGGAAGTTCACCCGCATTCACGGAGCGATGCTGCACCGGCTGGTCATGACGGCAAATGCCGCCGGGATCGACCTTGAGGAAAGCATGCTGGACCTGCTGAACAGGGAGAATCCGTGAACATGAACAGGCGGTCACGCGCGATGATCCGGGAGATCTGGCTACTCCTCGGGGTAATCTTTTTTCTGGCGGTGGTGACACTGGCCGCATTGGCCGAGGCCCAGACCGTTTCCGGCGAGGAACGCATGCTTCGCGACTTCGGGCTTTTGCCCGAACCACCGCTCGAGCCGCAGGCCGTGCGGTTCGACTACACCGGTGCACCGGTGCCGGTCACCCTCGGAGTCGGCGTGGAACGCCGGATCGTGTTCGAGCAGCCCTTCCGGCTGGGACTGGAGCCGGAGGCGGCATCCGCCTTCGAGTTCGAAATCTACGACCGCCAGCTGCTGGTCAGCGTCCGCAGACCGGTGACCACGCGGGCCAAGGTGCAGCTGGCCGACGGACGGATCATCCCTCTCGACATCGAGGGGGCAGTAGGCACCGGCGTCACGGCACCGCTGGAGATTGTCGCACACGCCGAGACCGTGCCGGCTGCCCGGACTCCGGAACATCCGGATCCGCCGCCACTGGCGTTGCCTGCGGCCCAGCCGGGCTATGTTGATCTGGTGCGCTTCGCCGCCCAGCGCATGTATGCGCCTGCCCGCCTGATTGCCGACTGGCCGGGGGCTGTTGCCGCCGCGGTCGAACAGGAACCGGTGCGGCTGATCCGCGGAGCGCGGATACTGGCCACGCCACTGGCCGGCTGGCAGATCGGGCAACTGACGGTGACCGCGATCCGCCTGGACAATCAGGAGTCCCGCCGCATCGGACTGGACCCACGGCAGGTAGTCGGGGTCTGGAAGGCAGCTGCCTTCCAGCACCGTTCGATTTCACCGGGAGGATCGAGCGCCCTGTACCTGGTCTCGGACCGGACATTCCCGGAGGCCCTCGGCATTCACGCCCGGATTGAAGTCTCCGGAATTCCGGAAGGGCTCGAAGCATGGGGGGATCGCTGATGGCGGCACGCAACCGGACCAGCAAGTCACTGATTTTCGGCGGAGGGGCTTTCATGCTGCTGGTCGGCATGGTCATCCTGGCAGCAAGGACATTCCTGTCCGGCGATTCCGTCGAATCGACGCCGGTCGAAGCAGTGCCGGAGGCATCCGTCAGCGAGGCGACGGCAGACCGTCCGGAAGAGACGGTACAGGCACTGGCCGGCTCGCTCGAGGGCATCAAGTCCCGGATCGGCGAGGTGGACGAGTGGGCGAAGGGCGGACTGGATGCCATCCGCGAGGAGATTTCCGGCCTCCGGGAAAATCTGGGTTCGCTGAAGGAAGAGCAGCGGGAGACCGCGGAACGGGAAAGCAACCGGGTGCTGGTCACCAGCGAGTCACTGTTTGCAGAGACCCAGGCCCGTCTGGACGAACTCGAGGCACGCCTCGGGACGGACTATCCGGTGCAGGAGACGCAGCCGGCTCCGCCGGCGCAGGGAGTGCTCGGCCGGGACGGGCTGCTCTGGCATGCCGCGCCGGAGCCCGGTGCGGGGTCCGTGGAACCGGCCTGGCAGGCAGTGACGGAACAATGGTCGCTCGGCAATATCCCGGCCTTCCGGGAAGCGGGACTGGCAGCGCCCGAAGACGAGCCGCTTCCGCCGGTGGCGGTGTACACCATTCCGGCAGAGGCTACGCTGGTGCGCGCCCGCGGACTGACCGCCCTGATCGGCCGCGTGCCGATCGACGGACAGGTCACCGATCCGATGCCGTTCAAGGTACTGGCCGGACAGGACAACCTGCTGGCCAACGGCCAGCAGCTGCCCGAAGTCGAACGGGCGATCTTCTCCGGCCATGCGTTCGGCGATGCGACCCTGCACTGCGTCACCGGCCGAATCGAACAGGTGACCTTCATCTTCTCGGACGGGGGCGTGAGCACATACCCCGCGGAAGGCGGGGGCAGCGAGCCGCTGGGATACATTTCGGATCGCAGGGGCTATCCCTGTATCCCGGGACAGCATGTCTCGAATCTCGGCGAGAACATCGGCAAGCTGAGCGCATCGAGTTTTGCGGCCGGGCTGGCCCAGGCCTACAGCGAGCAGCAGGTCACCGTCACGCAGGACGGGGGACAGACCAGCCGGGCCGTGACCGGCAATATCGGCGAATACGCCCTCGGAAGGGGCGTTGCCGACGGCATCAGCCAGTGGTCCCGCATCATTGCCGAGCGGGCCGCGCAGGCGTTCGATGCCGTGGTGGTTGGCCCTGGCCAGGAGCTGACCGTGCACATCCAGCAATCCATCCCGGTGGACTGGCAGCCAGAAGGCCGAAAAGTGCGCCATGTTGCGTCGATTGACGCAGGCAGGCATCATGCAGGGGGGCTGGACTGAAATGCGCATACAGGGCATTGCAGGGGCATTTGCGGTCATGCTGGCCATCATCATCGGAGGATGCGCCGGACCGGCCCGGGAGAAGGTGTTCGAAGCGGGAGGACCAACCGTCGAATCGATCTGGCATGGCAGTGCCGGGGACACCGGCCTGGCGGCCGAGACGGTCGGATACAACCCCGGTGGCCGGCACGGCGCCGCTGCCTGGACACGTGACGCCGAGTCCGAACTCGACGCCCTGTTTCCGGAACTCGACAACCCGCGCATCAACCTGTACGTGTTCCCGCACCTGAGTCCGGACGGACATCCGGTGCCGGGATACCTCACGCACTTCTACCTCTACGAGGCGACGCGCAACTGGGCCCTGCCCGGGGAAGCATTCCGGGAGGGGCGGTGGCGATGAAACGGCCGCTCCCGAAACGCTTTCGCGACACGGTCGGCCCGGAGCGGGTGCGGCCGCCGTGGCGGGCCTTCCTGCACAATCTCGGGGTCGAGATGGGCCTGAAGCGCAACGACGAGCCGCACCTCTCGATTGCCGAACTCAAGCGCTCCTACGAGCGGCCGCCCTCGTTCGGGCAGTTCCTGCCGATCCGCACCTGGGAACCGTCGACCCGGCTGTTCGTGATGGAGGACTGGGCCTCGGCCGCCGCCATCCTGGAACTGACGCCGGTCGACGCCGAAGCCCGCTCAGCCGGACAGCTGGAAAGCATGCTCGATGCCATGGTGCAGGCCTTTGCCGTCATCCCGGAGCGGGATGTCGATCCGTGGATCGTGCAGCTGTACCTCGGCGACGAGCCGCTGCTCGATGCCGCCGACCGCATGCGCCAGTATGCCGCGGAAATCGGGGCCGAGCCGGACCGGATGTCGGAAGACTTCTTCCGCGTCATGCACGAGCACCTGGTGGACATCGGCAAGCCCGGCGGGATTTTCGAGGACACCCATACCGGTGTCCGGTGGGGCGGACGCATGCGCCGGGCGCGGCTGGTGCTGACCCGGCGCTTCGACCTGTCGAAATATCCGGAACGCACCGGCAGGGGACCGCATTCGGAGCTGGCCGAACTGGTCCGCAACCTGACGCACGGACTGTCGGCGGCGGGGATCGGGGTGCGGCGCATCTGCCCGGGCGACTACGCGAACTGGCTGTATCCGTGGCTGAACCCGAAGCCGCTCGGCCACGACAGCGGCTGGGACTGGGTGGCCAGATATCCTGCCGGGAAGGACAAGGCGCCCCGGCTCCTGTACGACCTCATCCACTACGTGCTCCAGCACCGCCCGTTTTCCGATTCGGAACAGGGCGTGTGGCTGTTCAACCGCCAGCCGCACCGCTATCTGCCGATGACCGGTTTCCGGGAGGAGCCAAGAGCCGGCCTGCTGACCCTGGAAAAGTCCGCAGGACGGGGACGCTCCGCGGCGTTCTTCGACCGCCTGCCCCCGGATACCATATTCGCGCTGACCCTGGTATTCCAGACGGAAGAAAAGACCCGCAGGCACCTGGAGTTCATGCACCGGCGGTCCGTGTCGGACAGCGCCGAATCGCAGCTGGTGCGTGCCGAGGTCGAGGAGTGCCAGGCGGCCATCGCCCGCGGCAACCGCATGATCCGCATGGCCATGGGTTTCTACACCCGGGGCAGGAGCATCGAGGACCTGCACGACCGCATGGCGCGGATCCTGGCCCTGTGCCAGGAACAGGGACTCGATGCCGTCGATCCGGAATACGACCTGTTTCCGCTCGACGAATACGTGCGCTACCTGCCTGCAGGATACCACCCGGACTACGACCGGTACTTCCTGCGCGAGCGCTACGACTGGCTGATGAATGCCCTGGCGGCGTCTCCGCTGTGGGGCAAGGCGAACGGCACCGGCAAGCCCGGCTTCACGTTCTTCGACCGGGCCGGACAGCCCCTGATGCTGGATATCCTGCATCCGGAAGACCGCGACAAGGCGCCTCACGCGGTGATCATCGGTCCTACCGGAACCGGCAAGTCCGCACTGCTCAACTACCTGGCGCTGCAGGTCATGGCCCTGCACCGCCCGCACCTCTACATCATCGATGCCGGGGATTCGTTCCGGCTGCTCGGAGACTATTTCCGGTCCCGGGGGCTGGGCGTGAACTACCTCCGGCTGGATCGTTCCGATGTCGCCCTTCCGCCATTTTCCAACTCGGACCGGATGCTGGACGAGCAGGTCGAGAAGAACGGGGGAGACGAGATCGATGCCATCGACTTCCTGGGGGAAATGGAAACCATTGCCCGCATGATCATCACCGGCTGCGACGAGCGCGAGGAACGTCTCTACTCGCGCGAGGATCGCCGCTTTGTGCGCACCGCCATCATCGATGCGGCCTATCTGGCCCGGTCGCACGGACGGCCCCATGCCACCCTGGACGACTTCATCCGGATTCTGGGCGAGTATGCCGCCGATGACAGTCCGCGCATTCCACATGGCTACGAGATGCCCCTCGAGCGTGCCATGCGTGCCCGCATCGGCACCATGCGCAACAATTCAATGCTGTTTCTGGACGGCGTACGGGGCAAGCTGTTCAACCGGCCTGGCCAGGCCTGGCCGGAATCCGACGTCACCATCGTCGATCTGGGCCAGTTCGCAGTTCGCCAGGACGACCGGGACATCCTGTCGATCGTGTTCATCGGGCTCATGAACACCATCCAGCGCGATGCCGAACGCCGGCGCGGATCCGGGCGGCAGTCGGTCGTGATGATCGACGAGGCGCATCTGACGACCACCAATCCGCTATTGGCCGAATACCTGACCCGGGGGGCGAAAATGTGGAGGAAGTGGGGCCTGTGGCTGTGGCTGGCCACGCAGAGCCTGGGCGACTTTCCAGATGTTGCCAAAAGAATCCTCGGCATGGCCGAGTTCTGGTTCTGTCTTTCGATGCCGAAGGAGGAAATAGAGCAGGTCAGACGCTTCAGGGACCTCTCCGAAGAAGACGCCATGCTGCTGGCCGAGTCCCGCAAGTCGCCCGGCCGCTACTCGGAAGGCATCCTGCTGTCCGGGAGGCCTCCCATGCTGTTCCGGAATGTTCCGCCGGCCATTGCCATGGCCCTGGCACAGACCGAGGAGACCGAGGTTGCCGAACGCATGCGGGTCATGGAGGAGCAGGGGCTGGAAGACGAACTCGAGGCGGTGGAGTTCATTGCGGAAAGGATCCGGGAGGCGAGAAGACAGTGACCATGCAGGGCGAAACCCGAAATCTACGCAACTGCCTGGTGTTCGACAGGCGGCAACTCCGGGACAAGCCATGGCTGACCGGCCTTGACCGGGCGATCCGGGAAAATCCGGATTGCGAGAGAGGAGTGATGGCACGACAGGGATGGGCATATTCGGAAAACGGGCCCGGCTCTGATGGCAGCAGGCCGGAACTGCTGGTCTGGATTACCCATGGGTTGCGAGATGAGCCTGCAGAATGCCATTGGTATGGGCATGTCATCTATCGGCAGGGAGAGGACGGGTCAGGGCGCTGGCTGTCCACTCTGGTCAGGACGGAAATTCGTCCTGACGGTCTCACCGGGGATGCAGTGCTGAATCACTGGAAAGCCCTGATCAACGAGGAACATCGTTACTGTTTCGGATATGCACAGGATCCCGAGGACACCTGCCTGTACCGGAATGCCTTTGAAAAGGCCGTCTCGGGCCTGGAAATGCAGATCCGCAGGTTCAGGCGCATCCTTCGCGAAGAGAAAATCGTGGAATGGTGGGATACCGGCATTCCCGGCACAAGACATCCGATTGCGGAGAAACCGACCGAAGACAGCATGGAAGATCTCAGCAACATGAGTATCTACGGTCTAGGCGACGCGCTGTGCCACGAGTTCCTCAAGGAAGGCGGATAGTCATGCGCAAGATGCTTCTCCCTGCAGAATCGCCTTATTTCATGAAGCAGTTCCGGATCGTTCAGAATCCAGCCGATGCTGCCTCGTCGACTTTCCATTTCACCGTCCGGAATCGAAACCGGGCTGTGCTTCATTTCATTGCCAATGCCTTGATTTCTGTCGTTGACAAAATAAAGCTTCAGCCGCCAGGATCCCCTTGTCTGCCAGACCGTGTGCATTCCGACCCTGCCCGGCGGATTCAGCGTGGCGCGCATCGAATATGCTCTTCCCGTTTTCCGGGAATGGCCCGTAACATCGTCGAGAACGGCCATGATATACGGCAGCACTTCCAGAGTAATTCCAGAAAACATCCAGATGCGTCTGCGGTGTGCC
>VXPI01000321.1 GCA_009839585.1 Gammaproteobacteria bacterium | reverse complement strand
GGGAAATTCTGATCGCTCATTGATTTACTCCGTATAACAGCATGATTGTTTAATTTCCTGGAAGCATTTGCTCTCTTGGCAGCAGGATTTCGAAATCTCTCCGCAAACGATCATCCAGTTTCCTGGAAACATGTTTGGGGAAGTGTGTGTCCAATATCTCCTGAACTCTCGCTCTGGCTGGTTCATTGACATTTTTTGAACCCAACTCCATCCACTCGGCGGGCGTCAAGCGATTTCCCACCTCTGGATAGACATAATCGGATTGCATACGAGAGAGGGTTGCTTCATGACCAAGAAAATGCTCTGGACCGTTCAAACAGACATCGGTGATCGTCTCCAGTGCCAGGTTGTCATTATCGATTTCGATTCCCCGAACACTACGATTGATTGCGCCCAACATGTCATTGTCAATCATGGCACTTTCAAACCCGAATCCGAGCAGGCTGGCCTGCATGCCTGCTGATTCATAGACCAAATTGGTCCCGCTATGACCAGCCAGGGTGACCGTGTATGCTTTTTCAAACCCGGACTGGGCATCCGGAGCCTTGGCATCTGCCATTCCAGCTGCAATTCCGGTCGGCAAGTCCAGATAGCGGCCGACCTGCCCACATGCGGCCATCAATACAGCCTGCTCACCGCTTCCACCACTCATGGCGCCGGTTCGCAAATCAGAAACGAATGGCCAAGGTCCAAAAATCGCTGGATGTCCCTCTACAATCAGGTTCACTACGGTGAGAGCTGCAAGGCATTCGGCACACTCCTGTACAACTGCACCAGCAAGTGATGCGGGACTGGTTGCACCAGCCTGCCCTGCTGCCAATAACAACACCGGCATTCCACCTCGTATACAGACTTCCATAACACGACAGGCATCTTCGGCAAATCGCAAGGGAGGGACAACAAAACAGCATGACAGGCTGGCAAATGGACGTTCACGCCATGCCTTTTCTCCTCCTGCTATGGCATACAGTAACTTGAGACCATCGGCAGCATGATCGGGATCGACATAGCTCAAACCACAGTGCTTGGCTGTACCCATCACTGATGCATAGGTGGTATTCAGATCCATGGCGTAGGGATCTTCGATATCACGTGCAACCATGCAGCGCTGGAAGAAGTGAATGTGTTCGAGTTGATCTACCAGGCGCGCCGCGTCATACAAGTCCTGCAGGGTCGATTCCCGATAGGTAGTCTGGCTTGGGTACTTTTCGTGGGTTTTCCAGTCGTCGACGACATGGACAGCTGCTCCTGCTGTACCAAAATAAACCTTGCTGCCCTGAAGCAGCATGTCATGCTCCGGTTTCTGCCCATACAGGGTTATATCCCTTGCACAAACATCAAGTGTCCACTCGATTAATTCGCGCGGGAAGGTCAACCGGCCATCCGGAGTTGTTTTCCCGCCAGCCCGGGTCACCAGTTCGATAGTGCTGGGTATGGCTCTGGCGAATCCGACATTCTCTAGCAAGTCCAGCATCGCATCACGGATGCGCTTCAGGTCTTCATCGGTCAGTGGTTTATAACACCCCCCCATTTGCCCCGAATGTACTGGTTTGACCTCTTCTGCAAGGGGTGCAGCCCGCAAGGCATGACGGGCTGCCCGTCCACCGGCTCTTCGACTCATAGGAAAACCTCCGAGGTGGGTCAAAAATGAGTAACAACTGTCTCAATCATGCACCTCTTGCCAAAGCATGGGGTACGATATTTCGGTTCGTAATGAACAAATGCGTTCAATCGAAAAAGCATTGCGGAGTATAACTGAACACATGATTAACAATCTCAATTCCAGCTCAAAAATTACCTTGCAATTACAGGTCTGGCAGACAGATAATGAGACAGTATTCATGCACTGCAATAATTTGTAATTTTACCAACAACCCCTGGGTATCCTGTCGTACCAGGGAACCCCGGGTTAATCGATAACAACATTCATAAAAGAGGCTTTTTATGTCCAGTCGAGTTTTACCATATCTAATTGGTCTGATCCTTGCGATTGCAATGATTCCAGCAGTTCATGCAGCCAAGGATGAGGTTTATACCAAACGGTTTGGCAACACCGCGGCCAGTGGTTACGATGTTGTAGCGTACTTCACGGCTGGCGAGCCAACCAAGGGTAGCAAGAAATTCCAGATTGAACACAAGGGAGCGGAGTGGCGTTTTGCAAGTCAGGAGAATCTGGATGCATTCAAGGAAAATCCGGAAGCGTATGAACCCCAGTATGGCGGATATTGTGCATGGGCCGTTGCCAATGGCGATACAGCCTCCTCTGATCCAGAACAATGGAATATTACTGATGGCAAGCTTTATCTCAATTACAATGCCAAAATCCAGGAAAAATGGTTGCAGGACAAGCCCGGGTTTATTGAAAAAGCCAACAGGAACTGGCCTAGTGTATTAAACTGATCAATCGACAGCCTGACAGACCTGAAGTTGAATTCGGGTCCGTCAGGTTTGCCTCCTGACCCCTTTCACCCTTATCTTCCAAGCGGCCAGTTATGGATCAGGCAGTTATCCGGCGAGCAACAAAAGAAGATGTCGCCCAGATTACCCGGTTCAATGTAAATATTGCGCAAGAGACTGAAAATCTCGCTCTCAGGCAGGAAATTGTTGAATCAGGCGTTACCAAACTCCTGAATAACCCAGAACTCGGTTTTTATCTGGTTGCCGAATCTGACAGCCGGATTATTGGTTCGCTCATGATTACCACTGAATGGAGCGACTGGCGATGTGGACAATTCTGGTGGATTCAGAGTGTCTATGTTTTATCGGATTTTCGAAGGATCGGGCTCTATGGCCGTCTTTATTCAAAGGTCAAGGAGCTTGCTGAAATGGATGAAAATGTTTGTGGTTTCAGGCTGTATGTCGAAAAAGACAATACCGTTGCCCAAGAGGCATATCGAAAATACGGAATGCATAAAACCGCGTATCACCTGTATGAAGAAACAAAACCGGGACTGTTCTTTACTTCATGAGAACGCGATGGTTTTGCCTCAATCCCTGAATTCGCTTAAGACCGTTGCTGTTGCTTGTTCATCCGAATCAATCTCAACGAACAACGCCTGGCCCGGAGTCGAGAACTGCGCCTCTACTGTCGCAAACGCAATATTGCCTCCGTATCGCATTGAATAAGCCATGCTGGTCAGGTAACCGCGCGTAGTACCAGATTCATCACTCACCCTCCACGTCTCGCGTGGAGGTGTCAGCGATTTTCCCGGAATGAGCAGATAAACCAGTTTGTGCGTAGTCCCCTGTTCATATGCCTTACTCAATGCACCAGACGACATACATTCTGCTTTTTTGTCCCGTGAAATGAAACGATCCAGGCCGCATACAAAGGGATTCTCAGCGAGTGTCATGTCGTTTCCATAGGACAATAAGCCCCTCTCAATGCGGTCAATCGAATTTGGGCAACCGGCACGGATATTGTATTTTTGGCCCGCATCCCAGATACAGTCCCATAAATCTAGCCCTTTACTGCATTCTTCCAGATAGATTTCAAATCCACCTTGGCCACTCCAGCCAGATCGAGCGATATAGAACGAAGTACCTGCCAATGTTTTGCGGAAAAAGCGAAAAAACGGAAGTTTCCGAATATTCTCTCCAAGCAAGTCAACCATCAAGTCATCTGACCTAGGCCCCTGGATTGCGAGTGGGTTGACATCAGGGTCTTGTATTGATGTGCGATATCCCATTCCATAAGCAATGCCCTTTACCCAAAGCAATACATTTGAATCAGCAATCGACAACCAAAAGTGTTCCTTGTTCAGGCGTAACAGGATAGGGTCATTGACAATTCCCCCATTCTCGTCAACCAAGGGTATATACATGCATTGCCCTATTTCACATTTTGAAACATCCCTTGGCGTGATCAATTCAACTAGTTTCACGGCATCACCACCAGCAATTTCAACCTGTCGTTCACATGACACATCCCAAATCTGCACATGTTCGCATAGGTGTTCATAGTCTTGCTGAGGTGATCGAAATACTGTCATCAACGGAGTGTTGTTGTAGATGGTCATGGATTTCGGTGTTTGCCCCATGACTCTTTTTTCATATGGAGTTTCCCGGATACGTCTTGAGAAAGTGAACGCTGGAGACGAGTCAGAAGAGGATTTCATCGTGTGGTTTCGGGATAGAAAAGAAATGCGTATTATGGCGATAAGGATGTAATTATGGAATACTGACTAACTGAAGCCTTGCTGGAAAGGAATAGGCTTATGCTGCTTCGAACTTTCGGCATTTGGTGATCTGCCTGCTGAGGTATGGCATTCAGTAGCAAATGGCAAGCAGTCCACAACTGACGGCTAAGTATTCCGAATTAGACGAGATATTATTCCGAAATTGACGAAAAATAAAACAAATATGAAAACTCCTGGAACGAAATCGTGGGCATTGAGGTCAGGGCAGGAAAAACGGCTCAGTCCAGGGATTTCAGAGGATTGAAACGGCTTATGGAAGCTGCCGGCAAACAATTTGCATGTGGAATTCGAGTTATGGCTGAAAGTAGTGCGTGAGGGTTTGGTTCATCGGTCCCGATCAATTACTCGCAACCAGATGAACACACTAGTGACTTGCCAATCATTATTCCCGGCAATGCTGGACATCAGGACAATGGTAACCAGATTTCTGCCATTGTGATGACCCAAGAATTTACCGGATTGGTCATTAGACTGATAGAATCTTTACAGAGTAGCACTCAGTCTTTGACTTGAAATAATATCACGGATTGTTACCGTTTCTACAGTGATCAGGCACCCCTGATCCAAAAATAGAAAACATGGACGTACGTTCAATGCCCTGCATAACGTGGTTTCTGATATTTCCGAAGTTTCGCCCAGTGGGTGATACCGGCTTCGGGGCTGAAACCCGGGACGCATGGGACTTTGTGCGTGACAAGGACTGTTCTATTTTTGGATTAGGGATCATGTTTCATGGCAGGTGGATGATTGAAGGAAGCAGTAATGGCCGTTTACCTCTGATATGGCTAGGCCAAGCTTTTAGACATGGCTGTCAGATATAGATAGTTCGATCTGGCGTTGATCGCCAACCCTGTGATTTCTTGAGTCAGGTTATATTCAACAATCTTCTGGTCAGACAATGAATTGCGAATGTATGCCCGGTTCGATATACCAGGGTATATGGCGAGCTATGGCTGATGAAATATGTTGAAAAATTGGATATAAATCATGGATACTTCGACTTGAATAGCACTCTGCCCCGAGTATCAAACATGATCTTGAATACATCCCAAGTCGAGTTCTACCGTGAAAACGGATGCTTGACACTTGAAACCATCACTGATGCCAGTACACTGGACAAGATCAGGAAAAAAGTTGATGAATTCATACAGTTTTCACGTTCGTTTAAATCCAGCAATTTAATGTTTGATCCTGGCTTGCCCACATTCGATGGACTCGCCATGCTTCCGGCGATTGAAGGACCCTTCTTACATCCAGGATCCACTGTTCTTCAATCTGTCGCGTTCGAACAGCATTGTCGTCCCTCGTTGCTCAACTACTCATCCGCATGGGCCTGCCCTTTCGGATATCTCGGCTGCGCACTGAAGGGACTGATTCAATCCATGATGACCAGCAGGGCCTATCGATCCATATGAACTGAAAGTCAGTCGACTAACTCAAGTTCCTGAAGTGAATGGCATTATGCTCATTACAGTATCAACACTCCCACCGCCAATGAAGTCATGAAGAGCTATTACGATGAATTGCCCAGAATTGAGGGCCTGAATTTTGTGCAGTTAACCCCGCTCTCGTTTTTACAGAGGGCATCCGAGGTCTATGCCGATCAGCAATCAATCGTCTATGGAAATCGATCCTATACCTGGGGAGAGACCGCCAAACGCTGTCTGAGCCTTGCCGCCGGACTGCGAAAACTCGGAATTTCCTCCGGGAGCACTGTTGCCATGATGGCTGCCAATACACCGGAACTTGCAGAAGCTCATTTCGGTATTCCAATGTCAAGAGGAGTTCTGAACTCCATCAATACACGCCTCGACCCCGATACGATATCCTATATTCTTGAACATAGCGATGCAGAATTTCTTATTACGGACACCCAGTTCTCTGATGTCATGGCTGCAGCGCTTTCAAGACTGAAGACTAAGCCTATGGTGATCGATATCGTTGACCAGGAGTTACCGGGAGATTCTGGCGAACGTCTTGGGTCAATGACGTATGAAGAGTTATTGGCATCCGCAGGGATAACGGTAGACTGGGGATACCCGGAATCCGAGTGGGATGCCCTTACTCTCAACTACACCTCTGGGACCAGTGGACGCCCGAAAGGCGTGGTCTACCATCATCGTGGTTCATACCTGATGTCTATGGGAACGGTTGCGGCCTGGAATATCCAAAAGAGCCCTCGTTACCTATATACAGTTCCGATGTTTCACTGTAATGGATGGGGACATATCTGGACTATGACCCTGATGGGCGGTACTCTGGTCTGTAACCGGGTCGTTAATGCTGAAAATATTTTTCAAGCGATCCGAACACACCGGATTACACATTTTGGTGCCGCGCCGATTGTTCTCGCGATGCTGGCCAACTCGCCCGATGAACTGCACTATGTTCCCGATCATACGGTTGAGGTCATGACTGCCGGGGCACCACCACCAAGCAAAATTCTGGAGCAAATGCAAAAACTTGGATTCAATGTTACCCATGTCTACGGTCTGACCGAAACATTTGGGCATGTGGTTTTTTGTGACTGGAAAAGTGAATGGTCAGGCCTTGGTATCGACAAACAGGCTGAAATCAAGGCCAGACAGGGCGTTCGTTTTCCCATGATGGATTCGGTACGCGTGGTCAATATTGAAACGGGACAGGATGTTCCTCAAGATGGGGAATCGATCGGGGAAGTGGTGCTTTCCGGCAATCAAGTGATGAAAGGCTACTACAAAAACCCGGATGCGACTGCTGAAGCATTCAAGAGTGGCTGCTTCCATAGTGGGGATCTTGCCGTGGTTTACCCGGATGGTTATCTGGAAATCAAGGACCGACTGAAAGACATCATCATCTCTGGTGGCGAGAACATCTCATCAATAGAAGTGGAATC
>VXPI01000341.1 GCA_009839585.1 Gammaproteobacteria bacterium | reverse complement strand
TTATCAGGAAAACAAGGATCAATGTCTGACAAGCCTTAATTCCGATAAAAGTCAATGTCTCTTGCAGATTTACATCTATCCGGTGAGCCATTTCGGCCCCCATGACCGCCACAAGAGAGTTTTCCGTAAATTCGATGACAGGCCCATTAATCGGCTTCAAGACCTGCATCACTCTCATCGCAAATCGATCCATTGCCTCCGGAATCGGTATTTCCAAGTGAAAATATCCGGCCCGCCCAGGCTCTGTATGGAAGTCGCGTCCCGACTCCCTTGTTCTAATCGCCATTTAGCCCTCCCCGACGTTGCGGCTGTATTAACCCCTGTCGCTGTAAAAGTCATCCAGCGAAAAATAGATGTTTTTTTCAAGTCGGGAAACTACTGGTGAAAGGAAAAGCCTCGACTCAATCCCGGATGGATGCCCGTCTGCTGAAAATCAGTCGCGACCAGCCCTAATCATGAGAACAGGAATTTGCCTTGAATCGCGGGTATTGGCATTGCAAAAAGATGCTTTGACTGTTATCGTCTGAAATACCGTTGGGGAGCTCACTGAACGAGCTGAGAGACACAGGTTGTCGACCCATCGAACCTGATCCAGATAATGCTGGCGAAGGAAACGGTACTGACTGTCACAAGTCTCGGTAAACTCCGTTTCTGCGCCTGTTTAGCGAGACGAAACACTTGAATGAAAAACCAAAAATCCCAATCGCACTGACGATTGCCGGTTCCGACAGCTCCGGAGGTGCAGGGATTCAGGCTGATCTCAAGACTTTCAGTGCCCTTGGGGTTTATGGGGCCAGCGCGATTACTGCCATTACCGCCCAGAACACGCTCAAGGTGGAACGTGTCGAAGCATTGCCGCAAGGCATGGTTCAACAGCAGATACTGGCTGTATTGCAGGATCTGCCGGTAGGTGCAATCAAGATCGGCATGGTCCTGTCTGCGAGCATAGTCAGGGAAATCACCGAAGCAATCAGCAACTACCGGGGCTATGTCGTTCTGGATCCTGTCATGATTGCCAAATCCGGGGATTCTCTCCTTGATGAAGATGCCGTGGACTCTGTCCGCACACTGCTTCTCCCCAGAGCAGATTTAATCACTCCCAATCTACCCGAAGTTGCCGTATTGGCGAAAAATCAACTGACCAGCAATACCGATCAGGCATTAATCCAGGGCCATGCTCTCATGGAGCTCGGCGCAAAGGCTGTTTTGGTCAAAGGCGGGCACGGAGCGGACTCGACTTGTACCGACTGGTTGATAGTAAGTGGACAACCGCCGGTCCAGTTGACTTCACCCCGCATATCTACACCAAATACGCACGGAACCGGTTGTACCTATTCTGCGGCTATTGCGGCCCATCTTGCCAAATCAGAATCATTGGTGGATGCCGTCGCGCATGCACATGACTATCTCGCCCGGGCAATTCAGTCTGCTGATCAACTCGATATCGGCTCCGGTCATGGACCGGTTCATCATTTTCACGGAATCTGGCAGTGAGCGAGGTCGCCATAATCGGAGCTGGGGTTGCAGGACTGACTTGTGCCTGCGAACTAGTAGACCGGGGGGTTGATATCAGCATCTATGAACAGGCCGAGAGACTGGGAGAAGAATCATGCTCCTGGTTCGCAGGAGGCATGCTTGCCCCCTACTGCGAACGGGATACTGCGGAACATGAAGTCATGCAGCGCGGCTTGGTAGCGGCCAGATGGTGGAAAAAACATGTCACCGAAGTCATACAAAGGGGATCTCTGGTACTGGCCCTTCCCCGCGACCGGAATGAGCTCGAGAGATTGTCTCGTTTGGGCAAACAATGTCGGTGGGTCGATCAACTGGAAATCCGGGAAATAGAGCCTGACCTGGTAGATTTTTCCGGACCTGGCTTGCTGTTTCCTGATGAAGCCCATCTAGATCCCCGCAACGCACTGCAGGATTTGGCCAATTATCTGAAAATGCGGAAAGTCTCGATTCAATTCGATCAAGCTGTCAGGCTGGAAGACCTTGATGCAAAAATCATCCTCGACTGTCGAGGCTACCACTCACACGATGTATTGCCCGGACTTCGCGGAGTGAAGGGCGAGATGATGATTCTGCGTACAGAGGATATCAGCCTGACTCGTCCAGTAAGGCTTCTGCACCCCCGACAGCCCATCTACATGGTACCCAGAAATAATCATCAATGCATGCTAGGTGCGACCCTGATCGAAAACAATGAACGCGCAAGATTCAGTGTTCGGTCAATGCTTGACTTGCTGAATTCGGCAATACTTCTATCTCCAAGTTTCGGTGAGGCTGAAATCATCGAGTCTGGCGTGGATATCCGTCCAGCCTTCGACGACAATATTCCGAGGCTTTATCGAAAGGACCATACAGTCTTTGTCAACGGCCTATACAGACACGGTTTTCTACTCGGCCCTGCCCTTGCCATCCAGGCTGCTGATGCAGTGATGAATCCCGACCAGTGGAAGGAGTTGCCACAATGCGCATAACCGTCAATGGTGAAGCCCGGGAAGTGGGCAGTCAACTGCTGAGCGAGATTCTAGTCGAATGCGGTTATCGGCAAACGCATTTCGCTACTGCATTAAATGGGGTATTTGTCCACAAGCATCAAAGAGAATCAACCAGGGTTATGCCGGGTGATCGTATCGAAGTCGTTACCCCGAATGCCGGAGGCTGAATCAGACCATGACCAGGCTTGAACTCTATGGAAAATCATTCGAAAGCCGGATACTGCTGGGGAGTGCACGCTACCCCTCTCCAAGCAAGTTAGCCGAGGCCGTTCAGGCTTCAAGTACCGAAATTGTGACGGTATCCCTGAGAAGAGAGGCTGGAGGCAGTCATGCCGGTGAAAAATTCTGGAATTTGATCAAATCACTCGATGTCGCAATTCTGCCAAACACGGCAGGCTGCTACTCTGCAAGAGAGGCGGTAACCACTGCCCAAATGGCCCGCGAATTATTTCAGACGGACTGGATCAAATTGGAGGTAATCGGAGATTCGGAGTCACTGCACCCCGATACCGCTGGCCTGGTGGAGGCGGCCAGAATCCTGAATGACGAAGGATTCAAGGTCTTTCCCTATACCACGGAAGATCTGGTGGTAGCCGAGAAGCTGCTACATGCCGGATGTGAAGTCCTAATGCCCTGGGGGTCACCAATCGGAACAGCTCGTGGCCTTAACAATGAATACGGTCTACGGGCTTTGCGATCGCGCTTTGAAACCATCCCGGTAATTGTTGATGCGGGCATCGGACTCCCCTCCCATGCAACTCGAGCCATGGAACTCGGCTCTGATGCCGTATTGTTGAATACTGCCGTAGCACGAGCCGAAAATCCGGCGAGGATGGCAGAGGCATTTGCAGAAGGAATTCGAGCCGGACGCAACGCCTATCTGGCTGGACCCATGCAGCCTTCAGATATGCCACAGACATCAACCAGCCTGGTTGACAAGGCAGACCTCCGACAATGATTCTCGACCCCTTCTATCCAATCTTTGACAGTAGCGCCTGGATGAGGCGACTTGTGCCTCTAGGCATACGCCAGGCACAGCTCCGGATCAAGAGTGATGACCCTGACCTGGTTCGCAAGGAAGCCCTGGATTCCATGCTGGTATGTCAAGAAAACAATTGCCGGCTTTTCCTCAACGACCATTGGCGGCTTGCCATTGAGCTCGGTTGCGATGCCGTACATCTGGGACAGGAAGATATGGAACTGGCTGACCTCCCGCAAATATCGGATGCCGGCATCCGTCTCGGAATCAGCACACACTCAAAACGGGAATTGGTTCTAGCGTTGTCAGCAAATCCATACTATGTAGCACTTGGGCCAATCTATCCAACCATCCTCAAAAAAATGCCTTGGGCACCTCAGGGACTTGAGCGGATCACGGAGTGGAAAGCGCGTGTTGGCTCAATCCCGGTCGTCGCAATTGGAGGATTGAATCCAGAACGGGGAATCGCCGCTCTGGAACACGGTGCTGATTGTGTATCAGTGGTTACCGACATTACCCTCAACCCTGAACCGGAACGGCAAATCAGTCACTGGCTCGAAATCACCGAGCCTTATCGAAAATCGTAACTCACGAGAACTCAAGCATGAAAAAACTTATCATCATTATTGCTCTCACTAGTACGAACCCGGCTTGGTCAATGGATAAAATTTCCCTGATCCTGGACTGGTTCATCAATCCGGATCATGGCCCAATCCTGATTGCAGAGGAAAACGGATATTTTGCTGAGCAGAACCTTGAAGTCGAGATCGTGCCTCCGGCAGATCCATCGGTACCGCCGAAAATCGTCGCTGCAGGCGAAGCGGATCTGGCTATTTCCTACCAACCCCAACTGCATCTACAGGTCGCAGAAAACCTCCCGTTGATCCGGGTAGGCACGCTGGTTGCAACACCATTAAACTGCCTCCTGGTGCTTGAAGATGGCCCAGTCAAGTCTATTGCGGATTTGGCCGGGCGCAAGGTCGGGTTTTCGGTCGCAGGAGTGGAAGAAGCACTGCTGACTGCCATATTGAGACCGCACGAATTAGACATGCAGGACGTCGAATTGGTCAACGTCAACTGGTCATTGTCCCCGGCACTCATGAGCAATCAGGTTGATGCCGTGATCGGTGCTTTCCGAAACTTCGAATTAAACCAGATGAAACTTGAGAACGTGAAGGGGAAGTGCTTCTATCTCGAGGAAGAGGGGCTACCGCCTTATGATGAACTGATCTTTATCGCTAATTCAGACACCATGGACAAGTCCAGAATTCGCCGGTTTATAAAAGCGGTAGAGCAGGGCGTGCAGTACATCGTGAACCACCCGGAGAAAAGCTGGGAAATCTTTGCCTCAACATCTCCGGAACTCAATGATGACCTGAACCGACTGGCCTGGTTCGACACCCTGCCCCGCTTCGCACTTCGGCCTGCCGCCCTGGATGCCGGGCGATATCGGGATATGGACCTGTTCTTCCTGGAGTACGGCCTGATTCCCGAACCCAACCCGATTAATCGCCTGGCCATCGACATCACGGAAGAGTAGCAACGTATATCAGAAACAGTTGATTCCCATGGGGGCACCTGATCATGCAATACCCGGACTTCGCCTTTCTGGCGAATTTTCCTACAGCGAACGCCCGCTGTTCAGTGATTTAATGCTTGAATTACTGCCCGGATCCTGGACATGCCTGTTGGGTAGCTCCGGAATTGGCAAGTCAACCCTGCTTCGGCTGATTGCAGGATTAGAGACCGGCGGCTCATTTTCAGGGTCAATATCGGCAAGCGATAACCTGCCTGTGGATGGGCGGGTCGCCTATATGGCCCAGTCAGACCTGCTACTGCCCTGGTTGACGGTACGCCAGAATGTCTCCCTGGGCGCGAGTTTGCGAAGAGAACCACTCGACCATGTAAAAATTGACCACTTGATCCATAGAGTTGGACTTGAAGAATACATATCGAATAAACCCGGGGAACTTTCGGGGGGTATGCGTCAAAGGTGTGCACTGGCCCGAACCCTGATGGAGGATACGCCTCTGGTTCTTCTTGATGAACCCTTTTCGGCACTTGATCCAGTTACCCGCAGACAGATGCAGGCCCTGGCCTCATCTACGCTGCAGAACAGAACAGTTCTTCTGGTTACCCATGACCTGGCCGAGGCACTCAGGCTGGGTCGCAGGATCTATGCGATGTCCCAGGGCAAGCTGGAAGAATTCGATCTGCCAGCCTGTCGATCAGTCCGTGAACTTGATGATCCGGCCATGATGGATATTCAGTCCCGGATCTTTTCAGTACTGAATGCATGAAACCCAGATCAGACAGCTTGCCCTTAATCCGGGTCTGGGAAGTCCTGTTTGCGTGTCTGGTCATGATTCTGGTCTGGCAGGCAGTAGTTTGGGTCACACAAGTGGAGTCCTTCATTCTCCCGGGACCGTGGGCGGTTGCCAGTGCATTTGTCAATCAGTTTGCGTTGATCTGGCACCATACACTAATCACTGCTGTCGAAGTCATGGTGGGTTTGGTGCTGGGTGTGACAGCCGGTATTCTCACTGCGCTGAATCTCACCATGTCAGAGCGGGGGCGCAAACTCATTATGCCGGCTCTGGTCATGAGCCAGACCATCCCCGTATTCGCCTTGGCCCCCTTGCTGACCCTGTGGCTAGGCTACGGTCTGGCCTCGAAAATTGCCATGGCTGTCCTGATTGTTTACTTTCCGGTCACATCAACATTTCTGGATGGCTTGGCGAATACACCAAAAGGCTACCTAGATATTGCCCATACCATGCGTAGCCCCAATCGTTCAACCTTAATGCAGATACGGTTTCCCGCTGCCGTGCCCTCACTGACCTCTGGCATCCGACTAGCAGCCGTCTATGCGCCAATCGGCGCAGTAATCGGGGAATGGGTCGGTGCATCAAATGGCCTGGGCTATCTAATGCTACTGGCCAATGGTCGCGTCAAAATCGACCTGATGTTTGCCGCACTGGTGGCCTTGTGTATACTGACCGTAACCATTCGTGCGATTATTGGCCTAATCTGTGACCGTGCTGTCAAGTGGTCGGGGATGAACAATCGCTAACCACATCATGACAGGGCCGAAACGTCCCGCAAGGCATGGATTCTCCAGGTTTTCCTCAATATCCGTACAGTCCTTTCCGCCTTGCTGACGACTGGACATTTCGACTCATGCCCAGGACCAGAGGCGTATCCGAACTATGGGGATTTACCCCTGTGAATAACTGGTAACTACTCGCACCTGACCGGCATCATGTGCCATCAGAACAACTGTCTTCCCGAAGCAGTACTGGACACCGGTCGGTAAAAGACAGGGGGTATCCACTCGCGTCTCCTGCCGGAGACGGGCAGATGCGATGACTGCCTGATACATGGATACAGCAACACATGCAGTCCGACCTGGAGAGCACCCCCTGAATTCCTGATGATTCCATCGGTCCCCCTAATCCAAAAATAGAAAACATGGAAATGCGTTGAACGCCCTGCATGACGTGGTTTTCGAGAGTTCTGAAGTTTCACCCAGTGGGGGATTCCGGCTTCGGGGCTGAAACTCACGGCGCACAAGACTTCGCACCTGACACGGACTGCTCCATTTTTAGATTGGGGGT
>VXPI01000216.1 GCA_009839585.1 Gammaproteobacteria bacterium | reverse complement strand
CGGAACGGTTCTACCCCGAGTTGCGTCCAGACAGAACTTGTGGCTAATAGGCAGGACGCACCTGCTCTACGAAATCATCATCAACCTTCACCAAAGGAGAAATTTCAATATAAGGTCGATCCTGCCAAGATCGAACAATATCGCATGTCTGCGTCAGAACCACGATACCATCTATCCGCTCGGCTATGGGAAGATAATCTGACTCAATCGAGCTCCCATTCTCCAATATAGCTTCTTCAGAGGACGCTGTAATCGGACAGGACATCTTGGCGAGGTGTAGAAATTCCAACTCCGCGTATCGTGATACATCTCCCTGACGCCATTCTTGCGTCACCTTCTCAATCTTTTCTATCCACGCATCACGTTCATTCATTTACTTAATTTCTTCTCGCTGGCCGCAATATGCGTGCAGGCTTGGCTTCTATATTCGGACGATCTTGTAAAGCACCAAGTAGTAAATCCGGTGTCTGCGGTCGGCGCCTTTCCCGCTCCTCTTCCGAAATTTCGACGGCCGACCCGATGGTGGCAACCGATCCTGCTCCTGCTACTTGACTCATGACCTCATCGTAGCGAGATTCTGCCAGCAGTTCGAAAAGTGAGAGGCCGTTTTCGATCACCAGCAGGCGGTCACGAGTAGTTCGCTGAGCACCTTCGTCAAGATGACGAATGGCATCACGTGTCCTGCGAATCTGATATTCGTGCTGAACAGAGGGAGACTTTCCATTGGCCCAGTGGTGAATCGTGCGTCGCGAGACATTGAACAGTGTGCTCAGCAATTCCCACGTCAGGCCTGAACGGCGTCTGATTTCAAGCAACGCTTGCTCCGTGGATTGCTTGACCGGAGCATTCGTTTTGGCTGTCGGACCCACCGAGGTTCCAATCATGGGTTTTCCCATGTGGGGACTTGCCGCCGCTGTTTCTGAATCTGTCAACAGATTCAACCGAATGACAATAGGCTCTGACTTGCCTTGTTCGACATGAACCATTTCATGTCTACAATGGTCAACGTCCGTCCATGATCCGAGATTTGGCTTCCAGACTGCCAATGTTGCCATCATACTGTTCCCCCATAAAACTTCAGGAATTCATCAGTGATCATTTGTCGAAACACCGAGTACATATGATTTGCGAACACCTTGGTTTTGACAACCAAATCCTTGGACTTGAATGGCACTGCTTTCGACGTAAACATGTCCAAGTCCAGAACCCAGCTGGGTTCTGCTATTGCCTGCAACAGATCGGGATCGTATGTGGCATTCGGAGGAAGATTGCCCCACCGGCCTTGGATCACTCCTTCTTCGGCTACAAACTGAGCCTCAGTCATCAGATGAGTCGTCGCTTTGCGAAGCATTTCCAGTTCATCCCCATCTGCTTGTAGAATTCCCAGGATACCTGGTTGAACAAGGTCTCCGATTCTGCACAAGGCCTCTCCTTCCAGGCGATCGATATAACGCAACCCCAAACGTTGGGCCATGACAGGCCCAAAGATTTCCTCCACGCTCTCCAGTACTTTTCGCAAGCGGCTCATAAAGTCATCGCGATCAATGTATCGACAGGTCTCCAGAGCAACAAAATCCGTACCCAGTGAAACACGCCACTTCATCGATACCGGCTGATCGGAAAATCGCCAGATTATGGTATCCGAAACATTGGACCCCGAGTCTTTTCCGATTTTAAGGTTCCTTACATTATGCCTGTCCAAGTGCGGATAGTCAGAGTGAAGGGTTTTCTGAAAATCCGCAACGCTTTCAGCTTTGAGGATTGAGAGAATCTGGGGGAACTGGGCTTGCGCAACAACACGGACGAGAGGATCCCGAGGTAGCGGCACCTCTACTAATGGACTCCCGCTTGGGAGTAGAGTTGGTTCAGTCTGCATTTTGGTTTACCTAGCTCCATTCATTTATGTGAATTATAATGTGAAGCGAAAACCCGGCGCAAGAGTCAGTGTTACCCAACATCGCCATGAATATTTGCGAAAGTACTCAATTTCGATTATCTTATAGTGCTTGCCGAGATTGTGATTATATTCGTGCAGGCCTGCAGTAGATAGGTACCTTCACACCGCATGTTGGCGTCTGCATTTTATTTAGATATGGAGTAAAAACTGTGAGTAAACCAAATGCCAAAGATAGCGGATTCACTCTGACAGACAACCAGACCGGAAAAACCTGGAAATTGAATGGCCATACTGGCTCAATGGAGAATCGTCTCGTCGATATCCGGTCCTTGTATTCGACTACAGGCATACTCACCTATGATCCGGGATTCACCTCAACCGCCGCATGCAAATCAGACATCACCTACATTGACGGTGAGAAAGGCATCCTGCTTCATCGTGGCTACCCAATTGAAGATCTGGCCGAGCACAGCGATTATATGGAAGTCTGCTACCTGCTTCTATATGGAGATTTGCCCTCTCCGGAACAAAAAGCCAGTTTCGACAAGGAAATCCGACACCATACCTGGCTGCATGAACAGCTAGCCCGCTTCTATCAGGGCTTTATGCGCAGCGCTCACCCTATGGCCATCATGGTCGGTGTAGTTGGCGCACTATCTGCGTTCTATCATGACAGCACCGACATCAACGATCCGGAACAACGCCAGCTCGCGGCTCACCGAATCATTGCCAAAATGCCCAATATTGGCGCCTGTGCATTCAAGTACTCGCTCGGACGCCCATTCCCAACGCCGATGAACAGCCACACCTATTCGGAGAATCTGCTGCAAATGATGTTCTCCCACACCTCGGAGGAATACAAGGTCAACCCGATTCTTGCCAAAGCAGTTGATCGATTGCTAATCCTGCATGCCGACCACGAACAGAACGCATCCACATCAACAGTCCGTCTGGCCGGCTCTTCCGGCGCCAACCCTTATGCCTGTATTGCTTCAGGTATTGCATCACTGTGGGGGCCGGCACACGGCGGTGCTAACGAAGCGGTACTCAATATGCTGGACGAAATTGGCTCGGTTGCCAATATCAAGAAATACATCGCCAAAGCCCAGGACAAGGAAGACCCGTTCCGACTCATGGGCTTTGGTCATCGCGTCTACAAGAACTACGATCCCCGTGCCAAGGTTATGCAAAAATCCTGCCATGAGGTTCTCTCGACCCTGGGCATTGACGATCCTCGACTGGAACTCGCAATGCGACTCGAGGAGATTGCCTTGAGCGATGATTATTTTCTGGAAAAGAAGCTGTTTCCAAATGTGGACTTCTATTCCGGAATCGTTATGAAGGCGCTGGGATTTCCGACATCAATGTTTACCGTGATGTTTGCGATCGGGCGTTCCGTGGGCTGGATTGCACATTGGAGGGAAATGCTGGGAGATGACGAACAGAAAATTGGCCGTCCCCGACAGTTCTATACTGGCCATGTCAAACGCAAATATACGCCGGTTGGCAGTCGAGGGCACACCACGAACAAGGTCTCCTGGTCCTGGCTGTGGCGCGGCAACAAGAAAAACGCGAAATCCAGAGATGTCAAGCAAAAGCCAGTACCCGCAGGAAAAGGGTAGTCCTGCAAGGAGCACCGATACAGTTTGAAAACGGCTCGACATCGCAAACTCCATGCTGGTCTGGGTTTACAAAAGCAGTCGCAAGGCCAATACCTACCTCTACTTGACCAGGCGCGATGATTTCGCACATGTACCCGATGGCCTGATAACCCTGCTCGGCAGACTGACTTCTGTGCTTCAGTTCGATATCACGAAACGGGAAAGCCTGCCCAACGCAGATATCAGAACGGTGATCCAGTGTCTTGAAGACAACGGCTATTACCTGCAACTGCCTCCTGGTGACCCTAAACCGGAATCCATATGCTGACCAAAATTCTCTTTACGATCGGGGTAATTCTCGTTGTTATTCTGGTTTTTCGGACAAAGGCCAGTCGTTCCGAACCAGTATCGACAGACTCCGAAGAAACAGGCGGCTCCCTGTCGGTCAAGGTAGTGGCCATTATCGTTATTGTGCTACTCATGGCCATCTCCTCCGCAATCTTCTTTTTTCAGTATCAGGCCGATAACCGGATCGTGAATATCCGGGTCATCAGTGCAGATGGGACAAGTACCGATTACCAGTCCCGGCAAAAATCCATCAAGGGGCGACAGTTCACAACCCTTGATAGCCGCATGATTACCCTCGGAGAAAGCGACCGGATCGAAATGGATGGTCAATGATTCCACGAACAAAGCCCGTTACGGTCAGTCTGATTGCGATCTGCATTCTTGTGTACTTACTGTCATTGCTTGGCCTGCAGGAAAACATCATGCGAACGCTATTGATCACGCAGTACCTCGGGCCCGGGTATATTGAAATTCGCGAAGGCGAAATATGGCGCCTGATTACCCCGATGTTCCTGCATTTCGGACTGTTTCACATAGTCTTCAACATGCTCTGGATCTGGGGGTTTGGCCGAATTATTGAATGGCAGCATGGAATAACCGGCATGCTCGGAATTACCCTGCTTATCGGGGTAATTTCGAATCTCTGCCAGTACCACGAAACCGGTCCCGTTTTTGGTGGTATGTCAGGGGTTATCTATGGTTATTTCGGCTTCCTATGGATACAGGGCCTGATCAATCGGAACTATCCGGTAAAGCTGAATCGCAGTATCGTGATACTGCTTCTTGGCTGGTTTGTCGTGTGCTGGATCGGCCTGATCGATTGGCTGTTCGGAATCAGGGTTGCCAATACCGCACACACGGCTGGCTTGATCAGCGGGATTGTCATTGCATTCGCAATGAACATTAGCCGCATGCCCAAAAGACCGCGATTTGAGAAATGGCATTAGGGACAGATTACTCTTTTGGTTGAACTGCATATACTCTCCGAAAAACTGGACCGACAAATACACCATGGACACTGTTAATTTCGGGAATACCTGAATGAGTGCTGCCAGTCTGGAAAACCAGCTCCGGAATTGACACATTGTCGGACTGTGCCGGGAGCTCAACCTCTCCGCTCCCAGCATTTTCCGCAGGCTTGCCCGGGAGGGAATCCGGGCTAGCAAAACCACGGTACAACGAATCCTGCATCTGGCCGGTTTTGTCAAAGTTGCTACGCCGAACCAACATCGATAAGGTTGCTCATGAGAGTATTTTCTGGGCAGGATATGGGGCTGTTGTGTGCAGATTCCACATGTAACGACCGATTTCCCGTTGAATATTTGAACCAAGGGTGTCAAAATTGGACACCCTGTTTATGGAGATCTTCGAGAATGCCATCCAGTCATGCCAGAAATGTCGCCCTTACTCCAGAACTCAGCGGCTTTGTTGATGAGCAGGTAGTCTCCGGCCGTTACGCCAGTGCGAGCGAAGTCATGCGTGCCGGTCTTCGTGCCTTGCAGGCCCACCATGATCTGGATGTGATTGCAACGAGAGTCGCCGAGGCACTTGATCAGCTGGACAGTGGTCACGGGATCACAGGTACACTGGAACAGGTGCTGGGAGACGTGCTTGATGCAGCCCGGACCAGGCGAGGATGAAGCGCATTATTTATGCTCCTGCCGCCCTTGCCAGTCTTCAGGATATTCTCGAGTGGAACATCTGGACATTTGGTGATTCTCAAGCGCAAAAATATACGGATCGTCTGGCGAACCGCCTGAGGTTGATTGCGGACGGAGAACCGCCATGTCCTAAACCCTGCGACCTTCTCCTTCAGGGTAGACGGGATGCGGCAGGACTCAGTTACTACCGAGAAGGCCGACATTACCTGATATATGAGAGAAACCGGCGATATGCTGGAGCTGGTCGAGATATTCCATGAAAAGATGAATATCGATGCCAGATTGCGCAGTCTTGGCTCGCCAGGTTCCTGAACCATGTTGGAAAACCCTTGTCGCAAATGCACAGGGAAAGAGATGCAGGGAAAGTGGGCGGATATGGACACCGTTGACTTCGAGATTGCCTGAATGAAGCTTGCCATACCAAAATATTGATTGTTCATTTCGTCCTCCATGCTCTCAATCATCGTCAGGTTTGTGCCAGAAAGCCGAAAACAGCAGTGAATGATGGCATTTTTTCCCTGTGTCGGTTTTTCGTCGTGGAAGTGGTGCTCGGGGAACCGCTGTAGCTAGGCCGATGATCATCCCGGAATCAACGTTATCCATATGAACAAAAACCTTGCCCTGATGGTGTCGAAGATACCTCCTAACCGACACTCCTGCTTGTTGTAGAATCTCATTTTCAGAGAACAGTGCCGGCATTGCACATGTGCCTGCAATTCCTGTATCGGCCACTTAACCGAATCGACCAGACAATACACAACAGCGTACATCAATGACTACCCATAATGGTTCCCTCGAAAAAGTGCAGGGGAGATACAACGGGCCTGAGCTCGAACAGGAAATTCTGTCCTATTGGGAAGAAAACCGGATCTTCGAGAAAAGCCTTGAACTGAGCAGGGGACGTCCCCGGTTCAGCTTTAACGAAGGCCCGCCGACCGCTAATGGTCAACCCGGCATTCACCACGTCCTCGCCCGTACCTTCAAGGATATCTACCCACGCTATAAAGCCATGCGCGGATACTATGCCCCGCGCAAGGGTGGCTGGGATACCCATGGTCTACCTGTTGAACATGAAATCGAAAAACAACTCGGCATCTTCGACAAAAACGAAATCGAGGAAAAAGTCGGGATACTGGAATTCACCCGCCTTTGCCGAAATTCGGTGATGACCTATATCAGCGACTGGGAAAAAATGACCCGCCGCATGGGCTACTGGGTGAATCTTGATGAAGCCTACTACACTCTCGATAACCACTATATTGAATCCGTCTGGAATCTACTGCGCAGAATATGGGACAAGAATCTCATCTACAAAGGCTACAAGGTGGTGCCTTACGACCCAAGGATTGGGGCTACTTTATCTTCCCATGAAGTATCGCTGGGCTACCAGGATGTTGAAGACCCGTCCATTACCGTTCGCTTTCGCGTGGCAGACACCCCCGATCTGTCTTTTCTGGTATGGACCACCACACCCTGGACACTCCCCTCAAACCTGCTCCTCGCTGTGGGAAAGGATATTGAATATTCTTATGTAGAGGCCAATGATGAGACACTGATCCTCGCCAGTGCCCGGGTCCAGGCTTATTTTGCCGATCAGCCCCATAAGATCGTAAAAACCGTGACCGGCTCGGAACTTCTTGGCATGCGCTATCAC
>VXPI01000201.1 GCA_009839585.1 Gammaproteobacteria bacterium | reverse complement strand
ACACGCTAAATCCGACCTACCAGGACGTATGTTCGGGATACAGTGGTCATGCCGAAGTTGTAATGGTAGTCTATGACCCCGCCCGGGTTGAGTTTGAAACATTGCTTCAGGTGTTCTGGGAATCTCACGACCCGACTCAGGGCATGCGACAGGGGAATGATGTTGGTACGCAATACCGTTCGGCAATCTATACCGATTACGGGGATCAATTCCGGCTGGCAATCGACAGTCGTAACCGCTATGCAGAAAAGCTATCACAAGCCGGTTTGGGGGGAATTACGACCGAAATATTGAGTGACAGGGAATTTTTCTACGCAGAAGACTATCATCAGCAATATCTCGCCAAGAATCCGGGCGGATATTGCGGGCTTGGCGGGACCGGCGTGAAATGCGCCTGAGAGTTTCCGCTCACAGCCTGACTCTTCCCTTGCACCTGAAATGATCCTGGATTGACCCGGCACGACGTCAATCTGATGTTGTCGGCAGTTTTGGCAGAATCTCCTCAATATTGGCAAGCGACAGGACTCTGGATGCCGAACGTGTGTGGATTGAAATACCCACAGAACACCTTGACGCGTCTGGTTTGTGCGTGATTTTGAGGTAATGTGTCATTCATGTCCACTATAACGTGTTTTTTATACATGTAATGGCCGTCTTTGTTCATGTATGTCATTTTATTCCTCTGTCTCAATACATGTGGTCTATAACCCTATTCCCCGTCATGCGCGAACAAGCACTTTTCTTCTGGCGCCCTTGCGGAACTGCGTGTCTACCCGGTAGACGGCGTTGCGCTGGCATTCCCTCGACGGCTGGTACCAGATGAACGGGTCGTACGGCAACTGTACGTACCTGGGGAACTCCCTCTTTCCCCATGAGCTTTCGCGGTACTCGGCTGTCGGGAACCTTTTCGGCGCGACCACCCGAAGGAACCACAGCCTTCTTGCCCACACCGGAACCCAGTGCGGCCCATAGGAATTGCAGGCGCGGTTCCAGGCATGGAACTGCTGTTCGCAATGTAGGCAGAATGCCTCGAACTGCTGTTTGCCGGTGAATAACAGTACCTTCGGCTTGTTTTCATTCTTCATGACTTGATTCCTCCTCCAGAGGTCTTTCCACGGGATTCCCGTACCTGCCCTGAGCGCTTTCAAGGACGGCCCTGGCATTCAGGTGCGGAAGGGCTTTCTTCAGCCTTCGCAGCTCGGCCCTGGCCTGCGTGGCGTCTCTTACCGTGACGATCCCTCTGGATGCCGAGCGTGTGTGGATTGAAATACCCACAGAACACCTTGATGTGTCTGGTTTGTGCGTGATTTTGAGGGTTATTTTGCAAGGACTGATGGCCAGTTGGCATCTCCGCTTCTGATATTGCCGGGAATGTCCCGACTCCAGGATGCCCGGACACTCTTGCTATAGTTCAGGTACAGGCGATCATCCACGATTGACCACGCATCCGGATCGGTACTGGCGGTGTAGTTGTTGGATACTGCCCAGGCACAATATCCACCATACCGGGGAGCCCAACGCTCCGGATTCTGATTGAACTTGTCTCG
This sequence comes from Gammaproteobacteria bacterium, assembly GCA_009839585.1. Lineage (GTDB taxonomy): Bacteria > Pseudomonadota > Gammaproteobacteria > Arenicellales > Poriferihabitantaceae > Poriferihabitans. The sequence goes on along the minus strand of VXPI01000201.1, from coordinate 5,638 downwards.
ATTTTCTTCTGATGAAAACCGCCAGGTTGCTCCATTCCACTCGGCGGTATAGTCGTCTTTCCCCCCAACCGGTTTTCTATCCAAATGATAGGCGACCGGATCATATCCCCGGATCGCGTAGCCACTCTGGCTAGATACATATACGGGGGGCTTGTCAGCGATCGCTGGTGCGGTGACGACCAGTATGCATAATGCAATCCAGATCGAAATTTGTTTTTTGGGCATATAACTTACGGTTTATTCTGGCCTGTGATGTTAATCCTGTCGGGGTTTTTTCGGCTTGTTTCGACCATTCTGTATCAATTTGGCAGATCCGGTTTCAGGGGAGGCATTGGAAACAGTGTAACATTGGCTTGCCCATCAACATCATCAATGATCTTGTTGACCCCTTCCTTGTCGACTTCATCTATGCGAACCACTGTATGCAGGGGAATGTAGGTCCGATGAACCTGACCGAATTCCTGTTTCAGGCGTTCCTCGGAAGGGTCGACCACTACTTTGGACTTCTCGCCAAAAATGATCTCGCCCACTTCCACAAAGGCGTACATGTTACTCTGTGATACATCACGGGCATAAAGTTCATAGAGCTTTCCGAGATGATGAAATAGAATCCGATAGGTTGTCTTTTTGGCAGGCATTGCAAAATTCATTCACATGAAGAAGATTATTATATCACTGCTTCATTCGGTCACGGCTTTCCCCGGCCGACGGCACTTCCCGGTGTGGTTGCTGGTTGCCCTGTTGCCGGTATCTGCACTCGCAGATGCGCTGCCATCATCCATTTCCCAGACTCTGAAACGATACGGCATTCCTGTCAGCGATGTCAGTATCGAAATCCGGGACATTGACAGCAACCAGTCCATTCTGAGTGTCAACAGCAATGTGTATCGTAATCCGGCGTCCGTAATAAAACTGGTAACCACCCTGGCAGCACTTGAACTGCTTGGCCCTCAATACCAATGGAAAACCCGATACTACGTTGATGGAAAGATTCGGGATGACATGCTTGTGGGCAACCTGATCCTAAGGGGTGGCGGTGACCCATTCTTGACCGTAGACAGACTCTGGAGTCATGTGATGACACTCCGGGGCCTTGGTATTCGCAGTATCACCGGGAACCTGATTATCGACAATACGCTGTATGACATTCCGAAACATGATCGCTCGGCTTTTGATGGTGCGCCGAGTCGTCTGTATAACGTGGGTCCCGATGCGGCACTGGTTAACTTCTCTGCAAGCCGCCTGGTTATCCAGCCTCTGGCGGGGCATATTTCCATTCGTAATGAACCTCCCCTGGAAGGCATGAAGCTGATCAATCAGCTCAAGCCCAAATCCGGAAAGTGTCATTCTAAAACCCGTGGTTGGAGTTATCGGGTTGATAAGGATTCGGACAACATTGAAGTCCGGTTTGAAGGATCCTACTCGACGAATTGCGGCATTTATTCGATATCCCGGTCTCTATTACCGAACAACGAATACACTTACCGACTATTTAAACGGCTCTGGATACAAAGTGGTGGAACGCTGGACGGATCCTACCGGGTTGCGTCTCTCCCGGAGAACTCCCAATTGCTGTCCTCACACTCCTCGGTACCGCTTTCGGACCTTATTACATCCATCAACAAGTACAGCAACAACACCATGACTAGAATGCTGTTCTTGAATCTGGATGCTGAAAATGAAGATGACCAGGCGACACTGTCGGGATCGAGAAACAGACTTGTAAACTGGTTATTGTCAAACAATATCGAGATACCGGACCTTTACGTAGATAATGGTTCTGGGCTGTCCCGAACAACACGGATTACATCTAATGGGATGGCTGAACTGCTTGATCTGGCATGGCAGAGTCTTTACAGACCAGAGTTCCTGTCATCCTTGCCCATAGTGGCCCTGGACGGAACCATGAAAAAACGCCTGGTCAATAGTCCATTGGCTGGACGTGCACGAATCAAGACCGGCTCAGTCAAGGGTGTGCGGAGTATGGCCGGGTATATAGTCGCGAGCGACGGTAAAACTTACTCGGTCACCGTTCTAATCCAATCAAGCAACGTCTCATTCCACAACGGTAACCGCGTACAGGATGCTGTACTCAAATGGATCACATCTGAAAGAAACTGATTGTCTCTTGCCGCTGAATTAATGGACGCTTTGCGAAAAAGTGAAATTATTAACATACCGATCTCGCTACAGGCCAGTAAGCTGCGAAAACCAATCGGCTTGATGAGATACCGTGATGACCGTCATCTTCAACCGTTCGGAAACAGCCAATGCATTCAGCATCTGTATGGCCTGCACCCTCTATGGATTGTTCGAGGCTCTCGCCATTAATGGCGAGAGCCTTCGGTGCATCGTGATGGCCGGATGCGCGATAGACCCACCATCATCTTGCCAGTCAAACGCCCACTATTTCCTGATTCAATCACTCCGCCTGCCATGAGCTCACAGATTGATAATTGACCAGGCAATCTGTATTGCCTACCCATGTTGAAGTCGGGTCAAAAAACTACCTGGAACAGTACAGATTGCAGTTACCTGCGGGGGACCCGAGAAACATGATTCGAACTGGATAATTGAACCTATACCGCCCTGCAAGCTGCCGAATCCGATCAGACCACAGGGCGACAATCGTGAGCACCCTGCCGGGTTACCCCGGATCTTTTACCTTGACTATTCAACCGTGATCGTGATGACCTCGGACATCACGGGCGGTGTATGTGGAACATGGATGTAATCACCCAGGACCAGTTGAAGCGTATGAGTGCCGCTTGGCAATCCAAGTACGGTCTCGGTCTGCCCTGCCCCGAAATGTCGATTGTTTTCGTCGGCCAGAATGGGTTGATTCAATTCACCGTCACCCATTTCCCCTTCGCCTACCGGTGGGCGATCAACAAGCAGATGGTGGTGGCCAGTACCCTCCTTGTCGATGCCCGCTGGGGCAATTCCCATCCCGGACAGCCCAAAAATCACCTTGAATGGACTCGTCACAGTGTCGCCGTCAGCAAGATTGACGAAATATACTTTGGCACCAGGCATGGACGGCTTTCCCTCTATGCCCTGCGCCAGCACTACACCCAAAGGCAGGGCAAGCAGGAAAGAACAAAGTAGATTTTTCATGATGGTTTTCCTCTTGTTCAGGAATTTCATTCTACCACTGTCAGTCCAAATCTGTTCGGATCCCCTTTCGGGCCGTGTTGCAAGCAAAAACACTGACCGCTTTTTGGGGAAAAGATGAAGCAAGAGGTGATAGCGACAAGCATGTTGGGATGGGTCTTCTGATAACTTTCAATACGCTCCAATGTCAGACTGATTTCCAGACTGTGCACGGTAAACACGAATAAGTTCGCTGAAGTTATCCGGTTGAGTATCAAACAGCATTTCCTCATCCAGCAATTTTCTCATCCAGGGTTGTGCGCTTTGCATCCAGATATGTGCTATCGGCCTCAACTTGCTCATCTCATCCAGAGATCCCCCCTTGACGCTCAGTATTCCTGTTCCGCCTATTCCAGCATGATGGATCCGGCTGCCACAATCAGCACAGAATGAACACTCCTTCATCACGCCACTGTCCGCTTGCGTAATCCAGATTGAAAGCACCCCTGAGACCAGCCTGAAATCCCTGGTGTTGATCCATACGGAAATACCAAAACTGCCTGAAGACTGTTTCTGGCAGTCGTGGCAATGACAGGTATATACAACAAGAGGGTCTCTTAACAACTGAAACCGTATCTTCCCGCACTGACACCCGCCATTCCAGATCATGCTCTTTCTGCCCCACCATCGAGAAACTTCCTGATCTCACAGGCCACCACATCAGGATCGTCAAGATGCACATGATGGCCCCCCGGCACGGTTTTCCGAGTCAAATCACGGATGGCATCAGCCCTCTCATGGGTCGAAGAACGCTTGAGTATCAGACCGCTTTCTGCCATGACCAGCAACGTCGGTGCCTCAATCCCCCTTAATAGAGACACAACTCTGTGTTGGCTCATGTAAAGCGGTGAACGCTGCTTGAGACGATCATCACTCAGTACTGTTGCTCCTTCTCCCTTGCGCACCGTACCACGTTCAAGCAGGATTTCGACAGCTTCCCTTGAAATATTGCCTGCATCAAGCCTGCGCTTGACAAGCCGGCCCCATGAAGGGTAGAACCGTGGGCCTGTCTTTCTTCTTTCTCCAAGAAAATCCAGGGACTCCCGAAGCTGTTTCAAACTATCCCTGGAGTCGTGTGATATAGGGCCGATCCCGTCAATCAGCACCAGCTGGTCAACCATGTCGGGAAATGCTGCCGCATAGACTGCCGCAATACCCGCACCAAGCGAATGACCGACCAGCGTACAGCTTGAGTATTCCAGAGATTCAAGCACTCGGTAAAGGTCCCCGAGATAATCGACGTAATGATAAATGGCGCCTGGTGGACGATAAGCCGATTTGCCATGCCCGGGCAAATCGATGCAAATCCAGCGATAGGACGGCAATGCCTTGGCCAAAGGCAGAAACGATGCTGCATTATCCAGCCATCCATGGATACAAACCAGTGGACTGCCCTCAGGCGACCCCGCTTCAAGCCCGGCCAGGGGGCCGGTTAACCCCTCAATCTCGATTTCTTTGACCGTTATCTTTGTCATGAATTCATTCCAGCAATCCCTTCTTGCCTACCGCCCGATTCGAATCAAAAGCAAGCCAGACCTAATGAAGCCGGGGATATTCAAGATGCTGTAAACTGGCTTCGCTATTCTTAATCTCCATAAAGTTGTCAGACCCTTTTCTGAAATCGTCACTGCCTCTACCTATCAGAAGCCTGAATCAATGGGGGCTTGTCAACATAGTAACAGCCCTCATCACGGAGAATGGACAATGCCCGAACCCTCATTGGCAGGGGACGACGTTCTGTCTGAATCGTTGCACTCATGATTCGATTATCGGAGCCGATGATTTATCGGGAATCCTGTAAACGGACAAAGAGAGGTCGGTAACGGCTTATTGCCAACCCTTTAATCTTTTTTGCCTTTAGCGATGTATATTGATTATGCATAGATTCGATCAATGGATAGACTATCAAGATCAAGTGGATCGCTTTCGACATAGTCACGAGCGGTAAGGTCTTCTAATCTGCAGGCGATGGCAGTATCGATTCGAAATCGGCCCGACACGTCGAGTAGCGCAACCCAGTCCTCAATAAGACTGCCCCAGTCTGGATCCACTCCTTCCGGGTCGTGATTTTTGATGAACCAAATCTTCAACTTCACATTGCTGTCACTCCACGATGGCTTTCCAGAAATCCGGATTTCTCGGAGTACTCTCAGATGCCTGCCTTCATCTGTGTTGCGTTTGTATTTTCCAAATATTTTTCTCCGAAAATTACTTGCGGCACTAACAAAATCGTCCGGGAAAGCAAACCTATACCGCTTTCGGGCGATTGCCTGCGAGAAAGCACGACATTCTTGATCGGTCATGCAGCCGGGAATGTGAGGCCAGCTTGCCAATACAGCCTTCTCAACCGTCATGACCCGATCTAAATCAGCCACAAAACCATCCTCGGCCATATTTGGAACGTAGGCAAAAGCCGGTCTTTTGAGCTGACGCACCCTGCCTATTCTACACAAATATCTTCTTGACATAACTGGCTGGAAGTACT
>VXPI01000307.1 GCA_009839585.1 Gammaproteobacteria bacterium | reverse complement strand
CGTCCACCTTATGTGGCTGAGGTCGGCTTGTTTGGACGGCCGACGCTGGAAAATAATGTAGAGACATTGCACTGGGTACGAGATATCGTTGAAAAAGGTCCCAGATGGTTTTCGGATTCCGGTGCCAACGGTTGTTCCGGTTTGCGAAGTTACTCTGTCTCTGGGCGGGTAAAAAATCCGGGCGTCAAACTGGTTTCAGCAGGAATCACCATTCGAGAATTGATTGACGAACATTGTGGAGGCATGTTGGATGGTCACGAATTTAAGGCTTATCTTCCCGGAGGTGCCTCCGGGGGCATTCTTCCAGCATCAATTGATGATGTCCCATTAGACTTCGGCACGCTTCAAGAATACGGGTGCTTTATTGGTTCGGCAGCCATTGTCGTATTCAGCGATCAGGATAACATGAAGGATGTTGCGCTGAATCTGATGCGATTTTTTCGTGATGAAAGTTGCGGTCAGTGCACACCATGTCGAAGCGGAACCGAAAAAGCCGTCAAGTTGATGGCAAAACCCGAATGGGATACGGAACTGCTTGAAGATATTAGTACCGTCATGACTGATGCTTCGATATGCGGTTTAGGGCAGGCAGCAGGTAATCCCATTAACTGTGTCCTGAAATATTTTCCTGAGGACTATAAGCGATGAGCAAGACTATACGCTTTACCCTGAACGGAAAAAACATTGAGGCATTTGAGGGAGAAACCATCTGGCAGGCCGCAGATCGCGAGAATATCCGGATTCCTCATTTGTGTCATCTACCCCAACCCGACTACCGTCCAGATGGCAATTGTCGGGCCTGTGTTGTAGAAATCGAAGGCGAGAGGGTACTGGCAGCATCCTGTCTTCGAAAACCAGTTGAAGGAATGGTGGCCTGGTCTGATTCAGAACGAGCCAGAAAATCGCAATCATTGGTCATGGAACTGCTGCTCGCAGATCAACCATCTCGTGAAAATGCGCATGAACGGGACTCAAGGCTGTGGAAGTGGGCGGAGACCCTGAATACGATTTCCAGTCGATTCCCGGCACGAGATCATATTGAACGCGATCTGAGCCATCCCGCCATGCATGTGGCTCTTGATGCCTGTATTCAGTGCAATCTTTGTGTTCGGGCATGTCGAGAGGTGCAGGTCAACGACGTAATCGGCATGGCCAACCGTGGTCGCCATGCAAAAATTGTTTTCGATTTCGACGACCCAATGGGGGCGAGTACCTGTGTTGCCTGCGGTGAATGTGTTCAAGCCTGTCCAACCGGGGCGTTGATGGAATCAACCCGGGTAGACGCGAACGGAATTGACAAGACCCCCGATCTCACGGAAGTCGACAGTGTATGCCCTTATTGTGGTGTGGGATGCCAGATTACCTATCAGACGCATAATAATGAAATTATTGCCGTACAGGGAAGAAACGGCCCTTCCAATCGCAACCGGTTATGCGTGAAGGGACGATTCGGATTCGATTATGTCAGACACCCCCATCGACTGACCAAACCGCTGATTCGACTTGATAACGCAACGAAATCAGTGGATGATACGGTTGATGCCGCAGATTACCTTAGCCATTTCAGGGAAGCAGGCTGGGATGAAGCGCTTGATTACGCGGCAAACGGTCTCAAGCAAATACGAGATGAGCATGGCAGCAGTGCGATGGCTGGCTTCGGTTCGGCCAAATGCAGCAATGAGGAAGCCTATATCTTCCAGAAATTGGTACGTGCCGGCTTCGGAACGAATAATGTTGATCACTGTACTCGTTTGTGTCATGCCTCGTCAGTTGCCGCACTTCTTGAAGGTATCGGGTCTGGTGCAGTATCAGCCCCCTTTATGGCCGCAGAAGAATCAGACTGCATTATTCTGATTGGTGCCAACCCAACCAGCAATCATCCAGTCGCTGCGACGTTTTTCAAGCAGGCGGCAAAAAAGGGCACAACCTTGATTCTCATGGATCCGAGAAAAACCCAGTTGCAACGATATGCTGCACATACCTTACAGTTCAAGCCGGGCACGGATGTCGCAATGCTGAATGCAATTCTCAATACCATTGTTGAAGAGGAGTTGTATGACAAGGAGTATGTCAGTCAGCATACTGAAGGGTTCGATAGTCTCTGTAGGCATATCCGTGAGTTTTCTCCCGAGAACATGCAGAATGTGTGTGGCATTGATGCTGAAACCCTGAGGGTAGTGGCCAGAAAATACGCCACCTCCAAGGCATCCATCATATTCTGGGGGATGGGTATTTCTCAACATGTGCACGGTACGGATAACGCACGCTGTCTGATCGCCTTGTCGCTGATAACAGGCCAGATTGGTCGACCCGGAACCGGCTTGCATCCATTGCGGGGGCAGAACAATGTTCAGGGAGCCTCTGATGCAGGGTTAATCCCCATGATGTATCCCGATTATCAGCCGGTATTTGAGGAGAATCCGAAAGCACGCTTTGAAGACGCATGGGGTACCTCGCTTGACCCGGACAAGGGACTAACCGTGGTCGAGATCATGCGTGCCATTCATGAAGGGCAGATTCGCAGTATGTACATCATGGGAGAGAATCCAGCGATGTCCGATCCGGATGCCAGGCACGCACGCGAGGCTCTGGCCAGTTTGCAGCATTTGGTTGTTCAGGATATCTTCCTTACTGAAACGGCATTTCACGCCGATGTAATACTGCCGGCTTCAGCCTGGCCAGAAAAGGATGGAACAGTCACCAATACCAATCGACAGATTCAGATGGGGCGGCAGGCACTGCAACTTCCGGGTGAGGCTCGCCCCGATTGGTGGATTACTACAGAAATCGGAAAACGAATTGGTATGGGATGGGATTACCGTAGTTCCTCTGATATCTATCAGGAAATGGCCAGTGTAATGCCATCTCTGAACAATATCTCCTGGGAGCGCATCGAAAATGAGGGTTCGGTGACGTATCCCTGTGATGCCCCGGACCGTCCCGGCAATGACATTGTTTTTGAAGACGGGTTTCCCACTCAAAGCGGAAAGGGTAAAATCGTGCCTGCTGGAATCATCTCGCCCAATGAACTGCCGGATGAGGATTTTCCCATGATCCTGAGTACTGGACGTCAACTCGAGCACTGGCATACCGGAGCTATGACAAGAAGAGCCAGTGTGCTTGATAGCATCGAACCAGAAGCTGTGGCTACTCTCTCTTCCCAAACCCTGCAGAAGCTGAATGTAGTGCCGGGTGAGCGAATACAGGTATCCACTCGCCGCGGCTCGATCGAGTTGGTAGCAAGAATGGATGAAGCGGTTCCGGAAGATATGGTATTTGTGCCGTTCTGTTACGTTGAAGCGGCAGCAAACATTTTGACGAACCCCGCATTGGACCCCATTGGCAAAATCCCTGAATTCAAGTTCTGTGCTGCAAGAGTAAGCGCTGCTTGATTACCCGAGGTTACCTTCAACCATTTTGATCTGTCGGATTGATGATTTATGAGCGATATTGATATTGCACGGGCTGCACCAATCAAGCCAATTACCGAGATTGCAGACGGTCTTGGCATTCCTCATGATGCTTTGGCACCATATGGAAATACCAAGGCCAAGGTCGATCTCGATTATATCCAGTCTCTGTCCTCCAAGCCGGATGGCAAGCTGATTTTGGTGACAGCGATTACCCCCACGCCTGCGGGGGAGGGCAAAACTACTACGTCAGTCGGCCTGACGGATGGACTGAACCAGATCGGCAAGAAGTCGATGGTGTGTTTGCGTGAACCCTCGCTAGGGCCCTGTTTTGGGATGAAGGGCGGAGCTGCTGGCGGTGGGTATGCACAGGTGATTCCCATGGAAGACATAAATCTTCACTTCACCGGAGATTTTCATGCGATCACTTCGGCACACAGTTTGCTCTCTGCGCTCATGGACAACCACATTTACTGGGGCAACGAAGTCGGAATTGATGTGCGCCGAATAAGTTGGCGACGGGTTGTGGACATGAATGATCGCGCCTTGCGTCAGATTACGAGTTCACTAGGTGGGGTAAAGAATGGATTTCCGAGGGAAGACGGGTTTGATATTACCGTTGCTTCGGAAGTAATGGCAATTTTTTGTCTGGCCAATGATATTCAGGATCTGGAACAGAGGCTGTCAAGAATTGTCATCGGCTACACTCGTGATCGAAAGCCGGTAACGGCAGGTGCTGTCAATGCGCCCGGACCCATGACCGTGTTGCTTCGGGATGCCCTCGCCCCAAACCTCGTGCAGACTCTGGAGCATAATCCTGCATTTGTTCATGGTGGTCCGTTTGCAAATATTGCTCATGGCTGCAATTCCCTGATTGCGACACGGGCAGCCGTGAAGATGGCGGATTATGTGGTAACTGAAGCCGGATTCGGTGCTGATCTGGGGGCTGAAAAATTTCTCGATATCAAGTGTCGTCAAAGCAGGATTTCTCCTGATGCCGTGGTGCTTGTCGCAACAATTCGCGCACTCAAGATGCATGCCGGTGTCGGTAAGAATGACCTGTTTAATGAGAATGTCGAAGCAGTGCGGAATGGATGCAGTAATCTCGCTCGCCATATTGAAAACATTCGTCAATTCGGCTTACCTCTTATTGTTGCCATTAACCGATTTGAGGCAGATACCGATGCGGAGGTCTCTGCGGTCAAGGGAGTTTGTGCAGGGTACGGAATCAAGGCAATTATGGCAAATCACTGGGCCGAAGGTGGAAAGGGTGCAACAGACTTGGCGGAGGCAGTCGTTGAAGTAATCGATACGGAGAATGCCAACTTTACGATGACATACCCGGATGGAATGCCGATTTGGGACAAGATTGAAGCAGTTGCAACCAGAATTTATCATGCAGATGGCATTGTTGCCGATGCACGAACGCGCAATCAGATCGATGATTTTCAAAATAGCGGCTATGGACATCTGCCTGTCTGCATTGCAAAGACACAGTACAGTTTTTCTACGGATCCAACAAGAAAAGGTGCGCCGGTAGGACATACCCTGGAGATTCGAGAGGTTCGATTGTCTGCAGGTGCCGGTTTTGTTGTTGTGGTCTGTGGCGATATTATGACGATGCCAGGATTGCCGAGAGTGCCGGCAGCAAACCGAATTCGTATAAATAAACAGGGTGAAGTGGAAGGTCTGTTCTGATCGTCGTTCTGGAGAAGCTGCCTGTCTCATTCCCGAGACCAAACCACCGATAGGAGCCGGTTTGCGTCTCCCAGTCCGTTCCCGCATCATTGCCGGACGTTTCATCCTGACGCATGTAAAAAGACCGGTTGCCATGGATAATGACCCAGCGCAGGTCGGCTCGAAGCCCAGTGGCATGAGCGTGGATTCCTAGGCGAAACCGGGACCGCAAGGATGGCTCGCAGATTGAAGCAATCCTGAATTAGCGATGGTGTCGCCTATCCACCATTGTTTGTTGGTTCAACTCGATAAAGAGGAGTGTTGCTGGACCGGTATGCAGTGCTTGGCAGATGCCATTACTTCTCACCCGACAGATCTCGATTTGCACTGTAACGACTTATGCATCGCTACAACTGCCGAACGTCAAAATTGCTTGATAACCGCTGTACCTGCCTGTAATCGTCAATCTACATGAAGGTATTGTTTAGATTCTGTGCTGGCAATATGTATATCCGGGTTTGGTTTTGGCTCCGCTAGGTTGGGATATTGGGAAAATATCAAATTGTTGCCATGACCAAGTGTTTTCGAAACTGGCTTTATGGAGTCCGGCATCACGATAGTGCGTACGTTGCCTATATCCTGAATTGTGGTCCAGTAATTTGTTTACAATGTCTATCCTTCTGGGTACCAGTTCATGAAAGGATGTTCAATTCGTTTGCCTGAAGGCCTGATAGACTGCATGATCAACCCAACAAGCTAATTTTCCTCAAATTGTTATGCATGAAGCTCCCGAGGCGCTAATTGAGCGACTCATTGTTCGTGATCAATCCCTTTGGCTAGGCAGTGATGCTCCGCCACTTGGCTGGCTTGACTCTGTCGATTTCATCGAACAGCATGCCAGTGATCTCATGCAATGGGCTTCATCATTGGTGACAGATCGCAAGATTGAGCGGATATTGCTGATCGGAATAGGGGGATCAAGCCTGTCTGCCGAAGTTCTTTATTCTGTATTTGGCAGACAGCAGGGCTTTCCAGAATTAACAGTAGTAGATACAACTTCTCCAGAAATATTGAATCAACTCGAGATAAACGGTCGGACCCTGTTTATCATCTCCAGCAAATCCGGGACGACGATCGAGACAATGGCCTTATATTCATGGCTGCACGAGAAAGCCAAAATCCTTGAGGGTCCTCCAAACGAGCGGTTTATGGCAATTACCGACCCGGGTACACAGTTGGCAAAAACTGCTTCAACGGAGGAATTTCTGCACCTTGCAGTGAATCCAGAGGACATCGTTGGCAGATATTCGGCATTAAGCTACTTTGCTCTTGTACCTGCTGCATTGCTGGGAATTGACCTGGTACGGCTTGGCAGGCAACTGCGGAAAAAGTGGTCTAATTATCGTTCCGGGCAATCTCCTGACCTAGTGAAGCTTATCGAAGTCATGAGTGCATGCTCAACATCAGGTTATGGCATGCTGGGGCTTGATTTGCCTTCTCCCCTTAATTCGCTCTTTGCCTGGATTGAACAGTTGGTCGCGGAGAGTACCGGCAAGCAAGGCAAGGGGATTCTTCCGGTTGATCCAGACAGGGTTGGCGAACGAACTGTATCTTCCCGGAACTACCGGGTAGTCAGTATTGACGTTCAGGCTTACCCGGACTCATCGGATGAGGAGCATCAAATACCCGGTCAAGCCATAATCACCATGCAGGATGAGTATGATTTGGGTGGGATCTTCATGCTGTGGATGGCAGCAACTGCAATCGTATCGAGCTTGCTCAATGTCAATGCCTTTGACCAGCCAGACGTAGAGGCATCGAAAAAGAAAACCCGGCGCATCGTGGAGCACAATCAACCACAACTGATGATGGTGGAAAATCATGATTTTCGCGATTCCACAATCCGTTTTGATACTCAAACCCCAGATGTCATAAGGAATATGATAGGAAACTTTTGCAAAAAAGCGGAACAGGACAGTTATCTCGCTATACTTGCTTTTTTGCCCAGGGAAGTGCAGGTTGAAGAATCTCTCGAGAAACTGGCTGATGCGTTCAAGTCTCAATTTAGCGCTGTTACAATCGGGTTTGGGCCAAGGTATCTTCATTCCACAGGG
>VXPI01000097.1 GCA_009839585.1 Gammaproteobacteria bacterium | reverse complement strand
GACCACGCTCTCCAGGGTTATCGCAAAAGACATGAACTCGACTTATCTGGATCTGGAAGATTCAGAAGAAGTTCTTTTGCTGCAGGATCCAAAAACCTACCTGAGATCCGAGAGAGACAAACTGATCATACTTGACGAAATTCAGCGAGTGCCTGATTTATTTCCGGTATTACGCGGATTAATCGATTCCAATCGTCAAGAAGGGCGTGACGCAGGGCAATTCCTCATTTTGGGATCTGCGTCAATGAGCCTGCTTAAACAGTCCTGCGAGAGCCTGGCTGGCCGCATCAGCCATATTGAAATGACTGGGATCAATGTACTGGAAATCGAATCCGGCCAACAAGGCATAAATGACCTCTGGTTCCGGGGAGGCTATCCAAGAAGTTATCTGGCTCCGGATGACGAGGGTGCCATGGAGTGGCTTGAAGATCTTATACGCACCTATCTCGAACGTGATGTTCCGCAAACCGGGTTCAATATATCTGCACGGAAATTGCGCATTCTCTGGACAATGCTGGCGCACCTTCAGGGAGAAACAATAAACACGAGCAATCTGGCTTCTAATCTCGAATTAAGTCGAACCACAGTCAATCACTACATAAAGATACTCACCGGCCTGTTGCTGATACGTCGCATTGAACCATGGCATGCCAACGTCAAAAAGAGGCTGGTAAAATCTCCGCGCTACTACGTACGAGACAGTGGCATCCTGCACCGCCTGCTCGGTATCGAAAATCACCGTGCGTTATTGACCAACCCAATTCTTGGTAAAAGCTGGGAGGGGTTTGTTGTTGAAAATATCCATTCCGTCATGCCGCGTCTCTCCCAAACTTACTTTTACCGCACCGCAGCAGGAGCGGAAATTGATCTAGTTGTCAAAATGCCGAACGCGCAAGTTTGGGGGATTGAGGTCAAATATGGTGTTGCGCCCAGACTCGGTAAGCACATCAAGCGAGCATTTGAGGAAATCGGCGCAACGCATAAATTTATCGTATACGGTGGTGAAAGAGAAGTTCCAATCGGTGATGATATCTGGATGATTCCGTTGTCAGGACTCATGGATAAGCTGATTGCCGATGGATAGAAAAACCGGAACAGCAGGTCAACGGATCTCACGCAACCCAAAGCACATGCCCTTGACTCCTTGAAAAAATCGCAAGCCGCTTATCAGACCGGGATGCCATTACTGGCGAATAGAAGGAGAAATGCCGATTTGCTCCTCGCTGACATTCACGATCGCTTCCCGGTGAAACACATAGATCCCTGAACCCACAATAATCAGAATACCCACCCAGGTCGCCCCATCCGGGAAATCTCCAAATAACAAAAACCCCAGTACCGTAGAGCCAATAATCTCTACATACTGAAATGGTGCAAGTACGCTGACTGGTGCATACTTGAATGCATACACCACCAGAATATGACCAACCGTAGCAATCAAGCCAAGAGCACACAATAGCCCCCATTCTGTCAGTGTTGGCTGAACCACGGTTAACGAGCGGATCTCCAGACCTGATGCGACAACCAGCAGTGCACTGCACACGAGCAGCCCGAATATACCCGCATAAAACTGGAGTCGTATTGGGTCTTCCTTTGCCACCAGCTTGCGCGTCAACAGGATATAAAACGAAAAACACCCTGCTGCAAATACCGGATACATCGCCGGCCACCCGACATCTACAAAAGTTGGCCGGATAATAATCAATGCCCCAATAAAACCGGTCAGAATTGCAACAAGCCTACGCCACCCAAACGTTTCTTTCAGGAAGATCGCCGAGAGGATCGTCACCAACAAGGGCTCAACAAAAAATATCGAGATCGCATCAGCCAGTGGCAGGTAAACCAGGCCACTGAAGAAGAATAATGTGGCAGCCACCAACAATGCACCGCGCAACGCATGTAGCCACAATGATGAGGTTACAAACAAGCCGCGTGCCTTCAGGACAAACGGAAGAAGGAACAACGCCTGAAACAGAAACCGGCACCAGGTCACTTGTCCCGCAGAGATGGAACCGGACAGCCATTTTGCAATTGCATCGATACCCGGCAGTAGCAGCATTGCCGAAACCATCAAGCCAATCGCCCAAGCAGTTTGCTGGTTATGCAACGTTGGTGGAGCTCTCTTCATTGCCTGGAACACCGCCCGTTCAACAGGTTTTCATGCTGGCTGGTTCCGTCACTGTCCCGTATCTCCTGATTCACCAGTCAGAACTTGGCACTCTGCCTGACTGTCTTGCCATCACTGATTGAGCGAGCCACCGCCATGCCACAACCGATAATCAGTATTATTCCGCCAACTGAAATCCAGTCCGGCACGGTGCCGAACATCATAAGACCGATAATCACCGCGGCAATAATTTCAAAATAAGTGAACGGGGCCAGAGTCGAGGCCTCGGCTTTACTGAATCCATATACCAGTAAAGCCTGGCTTACTGCCCCAAGCAGAACCATCACCACAATAACCCAGAAAAGTTCCAGTGGAATCACGCTCCAGTAAAACGGAACAAATATGCTGAGGGACAATGTTGCCACCAGACCGCCCAGAAAGGTGGTAATCATCGGATGAGACAAGGACCCCAATTTGCGATTGATTGCCATTTGCGAAGAGACAATCATTGCACAAAGAAATATCCATAATGCACCAACATCCACATGATCGAATTGTGGGCGAATTACCAGCAAGACTCCGATGAATCCCCCCGCCACCGAAATCCAGCCGCCCAATCGTACCCGCTCTCCCAGAAATATCACCGCAATCACCGTTAGCAGGAACGGGTAGGCATACAGAATCGCGATCGCATCTGCAAAATCCGTGGTCCTCGCTCCGGTCACGAAAGCCAGGGTTGCACCCGACAGAGTAAGTCCCCTGACAATCTGCAATGTAGGGCGACTGGGCCTGAATGTATCTGCTCCTCCAACCCAGAGAGCAATCGGCAAGAGCAGCACTGTCTGCCCCAAAAACCTGAGCCAGGTAATCTGAAACACGCTCATACTGTCCGTGAGGTATTTCATCAACGCCCCCACCAAAGCCGCAATACACAAGCCACACACTACATTTACTATGGACAGCCGGGTTTGCCGATCAATATTCATTTGGGCATTCAAGTCTCACAGGTCGTAGCAAACGGCTCAAAGCCAGGATGAGGACAGCCGCCTACGAAATGCTGATTGTCGGTCGATGCACAGGTTTGTCAAGAAATAAATGCAAACAGGAAGAAGTACATGATGTCAACCGGAAAATATTGTTAGCAAAATAGCGGACTTTATATTTAAGAAATGCGGGTTTTATTTTTATAAAATAGCGGGTACTATATTATAAATATAGCGGAAGAAAAGGTAATACAGTCTCGAGGCTAGAAGAATGCGTTGCATACTAGGCAGATGGCAGAGCAAGACCATTACAAGATCTATGCAGGAACGGCGTGTACTGCTGCTGGCCGGTTCTCGTCAGTGCGGAAAGACAACACTGGTGAGGCAGTTAGAATCAAGCAAGGTGGAATACCGCACTCTAGATGACGGTACATTGCAGGCTTTAGCAGAATCTGACCCGATGGGATTCGTCCAGCACAACAAGGAAATGATGATTATTGATGAGGTCCAGCGTGCTCTCCCGCTACTTCCGGCAATCAAGAAAGTTGTTGACGAAAAAAACAGGCCGGGTCAGTTTCTTCTGACCGGTTCTGCCAATATCCAAACCATGCCGGATGTCCAGGAATCGCTAGCCGGGAGGATTTCCAAAATCCGCCTACGCACTCTAACAGAGGGAGAGATCGTAGGAGCAGAGCCTGGCTTTCTCGACAGTTGCTTTAACCGGGAATTCAAGGATAACGATAAAACTTACAGTCGTGACGACATTATTCAATCAGCACTTCGAGGTGGTTTTCCCGAAACCCTGAATTTAGGGCCTCTTGCAAGAGCTCGCTGGCACAGAGACTACATTGCAGCACTTCTTTCAAGGGACCTGATGGATATAGTTCGCATACATCGACACAAAAAAATGCGGGACTTGGTAAAAATACTGTCAGCATGGTCTTCGAAATTCATGAATATCGCAAAGATCGGCACAAGTTTAGGAATAACTCGCCCTACTCTTGAGTCTTACATCAACGCCCTGGAAGGTCTTTACATTATTGAACAAGTGGAGCCCTGGACGAAAATCGACTATGCGAGGGTCGGCAAGCAAAGGAAGCTGTTCATGACTGACAGTGGGTTGATGTCATCCATTCTTGGATTCAGGGAAGAACGGGTCAGACTTGACCCCGACCAGGCGGGTAAACTCATTGAAACCTTTGCCCACAACGAATTGGCAGCGCAAGCTGACACAAGCGGCGGTGAATATTCCCTTTATCACTACCGGGACCGGGAAAGAAGGGAGATTGATCTGGTTGTTGAAAGGGATGACGGGGCCTTGCTCGGCATTGAAATAAAATCTGCTGCGACAATAACCAAAAATGATTTCAAGCATCTCAGATGGTTCAAGGAAAATATTGCGGATGACCGACTGTTTACAGGCATTGTGCTGTATGCCGGTGAGCATACTGGCTCGTTCGGCAATGACCTATGGGCTGTTCCGTTTGGTGCTATTTGGGGAAAATGAAAATCGACCCTGCAATGCTCCTCGATGGATTTTTCATCGTGCCCAAGCATTCTATCCTACGCCCAAGTCATTAGCCCTGTCGCCAAAACCAGGGAATTGCCATAGCTCCTACTTCGGACTGGAACTGGGGGAAGTAACATCTGGTCGATAAAGTCGAGTTCTAACAGGTTCGCCTTGCCGCACTCTTATTTTATGCAATTTCATTTTTTAATCTTGATTTTGCATAATATCTGTATTAAACTTTCAGGCATGATTCCAAGACAGATTGCCGACTCAATACTGGGTGCTTTCCGCAAGTATCCAGTCGTTACCGTGACCGGGCCACGCCAGTCCGGGAAAACCACATTGTGCAGGCATATCTTTGACTTGCCGTACGTGAATCTGGAAGCACCCGATCAGCGTCAGTTCGCACAGCAGGATCCGCGCGACTTTCTGTCCGGCTTCCCGGATGGCGTCATCATCGACGAAGTACAGCGAGTGCCGGAACTAACGTCTTACCTTCAGGTATTGGTGGACGAGAGTGGAAGGGTCGGCCAATACGTACTGACCGGCAGTAGCGACTTCAGCATACGTGCCGCCACCAGCCAGTCCCTTGCCGGTCGTACCGCCCTTTTTACGCTGTTGCCGCTCAGTCTGGCCGAGTTATCTTCTGGAGGAGTTGAGGACCTTGACCTCGACAGGATGCTTTTACATGGCGGATACCCGCGTGTTCATGACCGGGAACTTATACCCATCTCATTCTATCGGGACTATGTTGCTACCTACGTGGAAAAAGATCTGCGGCAACTGAGCATGATCAGGAACCTGGACCAATTTCAGATCTTTATGCAGCTTTGCGCCAGTAATGTCGGTCAGTTGCTCAACCTGAACCGGCTGGGTTCGGACTGTGGCATCAGTCAGACTACAGCACGGGAATGGTTGAACCTGCTTGAAGCCAGTTATGTTGTTTTCCGTCTGAGTCCCTTCCATGCAAACACTCGAAAACGTCTGGTAAAGAGCCCAAAGATTTTTTTTCACGATGTCGGCATCGCCGCATTCCTGCTTGGCATTTCTGCGCCAGAACATCTGCGCGCCCATCCCTTGCGTGGTGTATTGTTCGAAAACCTGGTTGTTACCGAAGTCATCAAGACTGTCTTCAATCACGATCGCCGCCCAGATGTGTGTTTTTATCGTGACAGCAACGGAAACGAGGTGGACCTAATGCTACGAACCGGCACTGGCTGGCTACCCATGGAAATCAAGGCTGGCAAAACAGTCAATCAGGACTATTTCAAGGGATTTCGCCACCTGGATGGGGTACTCGCCATGCCTGAAGGAAAACTACTTGTGTATGGAGGCAATATGCCACACACACGAAGGGACGTGAAAATTATTACTGCCTGCCAGGTTGCCTGGCATGTTGCTCAAATTTTGAGTTGTCCACCTGCGGCAACCGGTAATGCAGCTCCTGACTTCAGGGGTCTGTTTTCTTGACGCATTAACACTGAAAACAAGTCAGACAAAAGACATGACGACTTCCCCAAA
Organism: Gammaproteobacteria bacterium; assembly: GCA_009839585.1. GTDB lineage: Bacteria > Pseudomonadota > Gammaproteobacteria > Arenicellales > Poriferihabitantaceae > Poriferihabitans. Next base: position 1,086 of record VXPI01000097.1, on the reverse strand, counting down.
CTCCCCGAAATCACCACGAATCTGGTCGCCAGCCACGGCCTGATAGGTGGGGGAGGCAGCTCCGGTAGTAACGAAATCACCTTTCTTGAGTTCCTTGCCGTGGGTCTTGAGAGTATTGGCCAGCCAAGCCATGGCATTAAGCGGATTACCCAGAACATTTTCACCTGAACCTGTTTCCCTGATCTCACCGTTGATCCACAACTTGACGCCATGACCAGCAAGATCAACCTTCTTCCAGTTGTTGACCGGCTTACCCAGCACACTGACACCATGGATTGCGTTGTCTGCGATCAAGGCATTCGCCCCGACTTTGGTGAAATCAGTATAGCGATGGTCGACCACTTCAATTGAGGGAATCAGTTTGCCGATAAAGGGCAGAATTGTCTGGGCCGTGTAGGGCTCATCGGAGACCGGCAAGTCTTCATCCATTACCAACAGGAATTCTGGTTCCACAATCCTCTGTGTGAAGTCCCCGGCGGCAAGTGCAACGCTATTGTCATAAGTGGAATGCTTCATCAGGCATCCATAGAATGGCCCATCGGTACCGAGCATTTTCATGAGCGGGGCAAAGGTGCATGCCAGTTTGTACCCGATCACGGGCGAATCGTTGAGCCTGGCCAGTTGCGACACCAAATCTTCCTGGACACGATATGCCAGGCGAGTAGAATCCGGGTATAAGGATATCGGCAGGTTGTCCACAACCGTCATGTTCTGCCGGGCGGAAAGCAGCCATCTGGCTGCGTCAGTTACGTTATTTTCCATATCAGGCCTACAGATGAAATGTGAAGGGATTTGCCATAGGTAAACAGATTGTATGGCAATTTGGGTACTCGGCAGAAATCTCTCAGTCTCGCCAATCTGAAGATGGGAATTTTCAGATAAGATACGCCAGTTAAGTCGACATCAAGGAGATAGGTTCACCCGCAACCATAAATTGAAAACTCCAATTCCACCATGCAATGCACAGCGCATTTTCATGATTCATGGCTAAAAAAGTACTTGTAACCCAAGTTTCTCTTAAGGCCGGCTATTACTTAGTGTCTGCCCAGAAAACCCCGTTATTCTACCAGTGAAGGGAAGATTCTC
>VXPI01000366.1 GCA_009839585.1 Gammaproteobacteria bacterium | reverse complement strand
ATTCAATGCCAACCGAAATCCGAATCATGTCAGGCGTGATGCCCGCTGCAATTTGCTCCTCTTCATTGAGCTGTCGGTGAGTGGTTGAAGCCGGATGAATCACCAAGGTCTTGGCATCGCCAATATTTGCAAGATGGCTCAAAAAACTGACATTTTCAATAAATTTCGCTCCTGCAGATTGTCTACCCCGTATGCCAAATGTAAACACGGATCCGGCACCCTTGGGCAGGTATTTTTCGGATAGGGCATGATACGGACTGTCGGGATCCCCGGCATACTTCACCCAGGTTACCAAATCGTGCTGCTTGAGATATTCGAGTAATGCCATGGTGTTTGAGACATGTCGCTCCATGCGAATCGGCAGAGTCTCGAGACCCTGCAGCATCATGAACGCATTGAACGGGCTCAAAGTCGGGCCCAGGGTGCGAAGAGTTTCACAACGTGCCTTCATGGTGTATCCAAAATCACCGAATGTTTCCCAGAAGCGAATTCCATGAAATCCCTGTGATGGTTCCGTCATGTCCGGAAAATTGCCATTGCCCCAGTCGAACTTGCCAGACTCAACCACCACACCGCCCATGGATGTTCCATGTCCGCAGATGAATTTTGTGGCCGAATGAACCACCAGGTCTGCACCATGCTCGATGGGCCGACACAAATAGGGAGAGGCAATCGTATTGTCAATTATCAATGGAATACCGTGCTCATTCGCGATTGCTGCAATCGGCTCGATATCCAGAACATTATTGTTCGGGTTGCCGATTATCTCGCCATATAGGGCTTTTGTTCGGGAGGTAATTGCCTTACGGTAATTTTCGGGATCATCCGAGTCGACAAATACTGCCTTTATCCCCATGCGCTTGAACGTCAGGGCAAATTGGGTGACGGTGCCCCCATACAAGGTGCTTGATGACACAATCTCGTCGCCTTCCTGGAGTATCGTGAGCAGGGCAGTCATCTGGGCAGCCATGCCGGTACTTGCGGCGACTGCCGCCCGACCACCCTCGAGTGCCGCCATTCGCTCTTCAAACATGGCGGTGGTCGGATTCATGAGGCGGGTGTAAATGTTTCCGAATGTCTGCAGGTTGAACAGGCTCGCTGCATGATCCGTATTATCAAACAGGTATGCAGCAGTCTGGTAAATCGGAGTGGCCCGGGCACCTGTTGCAGGATCAGGAAGCGTTCCCGCATGCAGACACAGGGTTTCAAAATCAAATTCATGATCGCTCATGATGCATCCTCAATTCGTGATCGTCTTGTTTCGGGTCGAAGAGATGATGCCGGTGTTTACACCAACGAAGTTGAGACCGCCAAAAATTCGGCTATGCTCTATCTTCATGCATCGATCATCGACATAGTCGAGCCCCGCTTCCTGAACAATGTGTTCGGTTTCTTCATTGATGACCCCGAGTTGAAGCCACACAACCCTGGCATCGACCTGGATAGCCTGTCGGGCCAGATCGGGTGTTTTTTCCGCTCTTTGAAACAGGTCGACAACATCAATTTTCTCCGGGACTGAGGCAAGATCGGGGTAGCAAGTCTGCCCGAGAATCTCCGTATAATTTGGATTGACCGGAATCACGCGGAAGCCATGATCGATCAGGTATTTGGCTGCAAAGTAACTGGGTCGATACCAGTTTGCAGACAGTCCGACCATGGCCACTGTTCGGGTTTCCAGAAAAATCCTTCGAATTTCGTTGGTATCGGTCATAATCTAAATCTTCAGAACAGGCTCATAATCAGCCTAGACAATAAAGGCTAATTTCACCACAACTGAGTTGACAATTCCATGAAGAACGACAATCCATATCTATTCAGTTTGGATAAGTGCGATGCGAACTATACTCCGCTTACTCCGGTATCCTTTCTCAATCGTACCGCTCGAACCTATCCGGAGTACCTTGCCGTGATTGATGGAGATACCCGGAAAACCTGGAGAGAAGTATCCGAACGTACGCGCAAACTGGCATCCGCACTGATCAATCTCGGTGTGTCGAAAAATCGAACTGTTTCCATTATGGCCCCAAACTCATTATCGATTCTTGAAGCCCATTTTGGAGTTCCCATGTCGGGCGGGATCTTAAATACAATCAATACGCGTCTCAGCCCTCGGGAAATTGCATTCATTCTCGAGCATGCGAGATCAGAAGTCTTTATTGTTGATGCGGAGTGTGCGTCCTCGGCTGGAGAGGCATTATCAATGACCGATCGTCAACTTACCGTCATTGAAGTTCCTGCACCAAATGTGGAAATGTCATTAAACGGAGCCCTCAATTATGAGGACTTCATTGAATCGGGTGACCCGAATCAAGAACTCAGGGAATTGCCGGATGATGAATGGGATGCGATATCCCTCAACTATACATCCGGCACCACTGGCAACCCGAAAGGTGTGGTTTATCACTACAGGGGGGCTTACCTGAATGCTCTAAGCAACATGGTGGCATGGGAAATGCCCCATCACCCGGTCTATTTGTGGACATTGCCGATGTTTCATTGCAACGGATGGTGTTTTCCCTGGACATTGGCCGCCGTGGCCGGTGTGAATGTCTGTCTGCGACAAATTCACTCAAAAAGTATCTTCGATGCAATTGCCGATCATGGTGTTACCCATTTTTGTGGTGCTCCGATCATTATGGGCATGGTCATTAATGCCGGGGACAATGAGAGACGGTCATTCTCGCATCAGGTAAACATGATGACTGCGGCAGCACCTCCTCCTTCGGCGGTGCTGGAATCAATGGAATCAGCTGGGTTTTCGGTCACCCATGTTTATGGCTTGACGGAAACATATGGACCTGCCGTGATTTGTGCGTGGAAAGATGAGTGGGACAAGTTGGACGATCAGCAAAAGGCCGAGAAGAAATCGAGACAGGGAGTCACCTATCCTGTTCTTGAAGACCTGAAAATACTGGATCCCGAAACTCTGGACCCTGTCGCGAGTGATGGACAGGAGCTGGGAGAGACGATGTTTCGTGGAAATGTTGTCATGAAGGGCTACCTTGATAATCCGGATGCGACACAACAGGCCTTTGCTGGTGGCTGGTTTCACTCAGGTGATCTCGGGGTGATGCATGACGATCAGTATATCCAGCTCAAGGATCGCTCCAAGGATATCATTATTTCCGGTGGTGAAAATATCTCTTCGATAGAAGTTGAGAACTGTCTGTATGCACATTCCGATGTGATTGCCGTTGCCGTGGTTGCCCGCCCGGACGAAAAATGGGGGGAGGTACCCTGTGCATTTGTTGAGCGGACTTCAGGTTCCACAGTCAGTGAGCAGGAGCTTATTGATTTCTGCAAAGGGCGGATTGCCCGCTACAAGGCACCTAGAATCGTCATTTTCCAGGATCTGCCCAAGACTTCAACGGGCAAGATTCAGAAATTCAAATTGCGAGAGCAGGCAAAATCGATCGATTGATGTTTGTGGATTACGAAGCCAGCAGACCCACCCCGGCAATCATCCAGAACTGAAGCATGAACAAGGAGGGATCTTTCTTGTCATGACAGCCGCCCAGAGTCATTCTGTACAAATCAATCATGACGGGTCTTGGTCATAACCGTATTTCCGGCATCCTGTTTGCGCTTGCTGCAGCGTTTACCTATGGTGCTGTGACCACCCAGGCCAAGATTGTTTATGAGGCTGGCGGCAACGCCATGACCCTCATGTTCTGGCGTTATCTTATGGCTACCATGGTGATTGCGGGAATTGTGAAACTGTCTCGACAATCCTTTAAGCCGATGGCTGAAATCACATTGTCGGTAATTTACCTGTCGGTGGTGTTTTCGGGCACCATGATTCTGTACCTGAAATCCGTTGAAAGCATCACGGTCAGTTTGGCAGTGCTTCTGCTGTATCTGTTTCCCGTTTTCGTGATGCTCATCTGTCTGATCACCGGGCGAATGCAGGCGTCCGTTATCAATATCGGGGCATTTTTTGCAGCCTTTACCGGAATTGCCCTATTGCTGGGCGGCAATGATCTGGAGGGTGGAAAACCCGGGATTTTCCTCGCGATATTGGCCGCTTGCGGTGCAGCCTACACCTTTGTAAAGGGTGGTGATATTGCACCAAGAATCAACCCTTTCGTTTTGACCTTTTGGGTTAACCTGGTCGGACTCATACTGGTTATACCCATGGTATTGGACCAATACAGGATGCCAAGCGGGGTCATTCCCTTGTTGTGTCTGCTTGGTGCGACATTGAGCTATATTGCTGCCATACTGACCCACTTTGCGACTCTAGCCAGACTGTCGGCAGCCCGGGCAGCATTTATTTTCAATCTCGAGCCTGTTGTTTCATTGCTGTTGGCCGCACTTGTACTGTCGGAATCATTGGCTCCCATGCAGTGGATCGGAGTTTCCCTGATTCTTCTGCTGCTTCCTCTTTTCAATGTTCTGTACAAACCCACGGAAAGGCTAGCAGGCACATGATGACGAAGCCGGATTTTTACGGAATTAACCCCAGTCAATTCCTCATTGATTGCTGGGGTGCCGGGGTAGCAAGCGTCAAGGGAGAAAATGCCGTCCGTCAGGCATTGTCGAGACATGGGCCTGAGCGTATCGAGCGCCTTCTGGCCGTTGGCAAGGCTGCTTCATCAATGTGTCTGGGTGCAATTGACTGCCTGACCCCGGATGCCCAGTGTCTAATGGTCACCAAGTACGGTCATACTGATTCACAACTTTTCGAAGATCAACGCTTTCAGATCATTGAGTCAGCCCACCCGGTACCGGACCAGAACAGCATCAAGGCCGGAACCATGGCGATTGATTTTGTCCAATCAATTCTGCCAGGCCAGTCGTTTCTGGTATTGGTTTCGGGTGGTGCCTCATCCCTGCTTGAAGTACTGGCAGAAGGGCTGGGGCTGGAATATCTGGAATCCCTGACTGGTACAATGCTTGCAAACGGGTTGGATATTCACCAAATCAATACGGTGAGAACCCGAATCTCCCGGATCAAGGGAGGTAAGTTAATGGCCCTTGGCAAAAGCAGGTCAGCTCATGTGCTATTGATTTCCGATGTTCACCATGATGATCCGGCTGTCATCGGTTCCGGTATTGGTTCAACTTCCCCGTCACAATCCGATGATCCCGGGATACCGGCAGCGATTGAGGAAATTCTGGCGGATGCCGGGATATCAACCGAAGAAAATTGCCCCTCTCCCAGTCTGCCAAACATCTCAAGCAGGGTGATTGCCTCCAATACGGTAGCACGCAATGCCTGCGAACAATTTGCCATGGACAAGTGCCTGCAAGTTGTCACGAATGAAGAGATGCTACACGGTGACATGGATGATGTGGTCGACAGGATTTCGGAATTGGTTACGACCGGTCCTGGAGGGGTTTATATCCTTGGCGGTGAGCCGACGGTTGTTCTGCCTGAAAAGCCCGGTAGAGGAGGGCGTATGCAGCATCTTGCACTTTCAGTTGCGAAATATATTCGTGGGCAGGCTGGCATTTCCATGATTGCTGCAGGTACAGACGGCACTGATGGTCCGACGAATGCGGCTGGGGGGATTATTGACGAGACTACGTATGAGAGAGATTCAGAAGCAGATGCAGCTTTGGGTGCGGCGGATGCCGGGTCATATCTTGATCGGGTAGGAGGGTTGTTTGTGAGTGGGCCGACGGGCACCAATGTGATGGATCTTGCGATTATTCTCAAGAGTCGATGAATTGTCGCCGGTAGAAATGTGCTGATGTGAGATACAACACTGGAACGAGTGCTGAAACAGTGCCGAAAGGACTCCCCGAAGAGAGGGCAGAAATGACGAACGGCCTGTTCGTAGCTGAATGAACTGAAAAAGGAATAGATCCGTATGTGAGTTTATGCATGACAAGAAACCATCCAATGTGTAATGCTGCACAAAGGGTGGGAAGATTGCCAAATCCACGTTATCTAATGATAAATCCAGAAGTGTTGGAAATTGAAGGGGTCAAAATTTCGTTGGGTATTGCTAATTCAACGCATGTAGAAATCATTCCTGTAGGCGATGCTATTCCTTTACTGGATGTTGAAGTCTTGTATACAAGGACTGATTGGTTTGATCCGGGAATTCAAACGTGGCTACAGGCGGCTGAGAAATTTGAGGTGCTTGTACCTGACAGAGTACCAAGAGAAATGATCGTTGGAGCATACTGAAGGGCAAATCGTCCTGTATTTATACCAAACGTTAATGGCCCTGGATTGGCTGATGAACAGAATTTCCAAATCAAATGGGCCCCAGGGTTTTCCCCTATTCAAAAGAAAAAGAACATTGTGTCATTGCACAATGAAGCGAAGCGGCATGGTATTTCTAGCATTCTAGAAATTTCTTCAAAATCGGATGAATTGGTCGGTAAAAGACTAAGTGCATTCAGTTTGAAAATAACTCTTGAATCCAAGAAATATCCTTTGGAAAGTGTTTATCAAGGATGCAAGGTTTTTGAACAAGGTGGTCCTTTCAGCCAGATTTTTAACCTATCACCGCGAGATGCAAAAAAATATATTCAATCTCTGGATTGCGGTAGACTGAAGGAATTCAGCCTTTTGGGAAAGTCATACCCAACTTCCCCCAAAAATGCATTTTATGATTGGCTCTATATCCGGTCTTTAGAAGAACATGCGGATTGGATAAAAGAAAAAATCAAATATAGTGCCTTTACGGATATCGAATTCAATCCCAAAAAACAAGTCAATTGCCAAGCTCGCGCTTTTGCAGAATACATAAGCCTACTGAAAAGAAACAAGTTGTCAGAGGCTGCAAGTGATGTGCGAATTTTAGCACTCTGCTGAATTCGCTATAGAAAGAAACGATGTTTGCGAGACAGTGGAACGGGTTGAACTATGGGTTTCGTATAATCAGCCCAACGATTCTCAGTACGAAATACATATCAATTAACTGACTATCACTGACTGACCGGGAGGAATGATGATGAATATCAAGATGAAAAACCCCGCGCATCCGGGAGCCATAGTGCGCGATGCGATTGAAGGGACGGGAATCACGATCAGCCAGGCCGCCGCCCGGTTGGGGATTGCTCGCAACACGCTGTCTCGTCTTGTCAATGGTCAACAGGGCATTTCCCCGGAAATGGCTATTGCACTGGAAGATATGGGGTGGAGCAACGCGGAATACTGGATGCGTTTGCAGGCTGCCTACGACCTGGCACAGGCACGTCTGCGGCAGTCTGCAGCCTGATTTCTCCACAACCTTGGGCCACGTCTTACCCTTATGGTACCGTAGCC
>VXPI01000129.1 GCA_009839585.1 Gammaproteobacteria bacterium | reverse complement strand
TCTTTATCCTTTGTAGATATCCCATGAATCGGAACTCTTACACATTCGCATCGGATCTTGATGCCATTATGCCGAGACTGGTTTCCTTGCCAGTCGAGTGGGACGGCAAGGCTTGCGTGCTTGAACTTAAGGAAGCCAATTACAATTGGGGTACTATGCCAAATGATAGGCTATTGACGGATGAGGAAAAAGATCGGGGCAGAGTCAACCCAGCCACATTTCCCACGTCTCTGATGGTACGAAAAGTGATATTAGCAATGTTCGGAAAAAGAGGCTTGTTAGCAGCGATCACCCCAGGATTTATTTTACATTTTGCACGGAGATGCCCAGAAGCAGGAAGCGAAGGCGGGGAATGATAACAACCCACCCACTCGGTCCGCGTCGTCACAACAATCTTTTCTATTGCATCGGCATCAATTTTTGGTAGTATTCTGCACTTGCAGTACTCGCCATTGAGTCGCTTAATACAAGGCAGAAAGCAGGGCCGTCTGCTGTACGACGGGATGCCTCTCCACAAGGAAAATTATAGAATTGAATCAAGGCACTTCAGGATGCGCTACAGACGAAAAATCACCTCGCTTTTTACGATAACGATGCTAGCCATGGGGCTGGGCTTGTCCACTATGGCACAGGAGAATCCTGACGAACAATCTGAATCGGCAGAGTCTGAATCGGCAGAGTCTGAATCGGCAGAGTCGGTTATTCAATCATCACTCGTTAAGGAGGCAAAATCCCTGCTTCGCAGTGGCCACTGGGAACCAGCCTTCGAAATTCTTGAACCACTCGCAAATGACCCGGAAGCGGCATCATTGCTGTTTGATGTTGGCATGGCTACACTGAATGCCGCCCATGGTCCCGAACTTCCGGAAAAGGACCGCAATGCGATCCTCGATGTTTCCATAGCCGCTTTTCTGGCGATTCTGAGTGCTGATCCTGAGCGCGTACGGGTGCGACTTGAATTAGCCCGAGCGTTCTTTATGAAGGGGGACGATGAACTCTCAAAACAGCACTTTGACCGGGTTATGGCTGGCAATCTCCCGCCCGCTGTAGTGGCGAATGTCCAGCGTTTTCTGAATGCCATTCGGGCCCGCAAACGATGGACAGCCTATTTCGGCTTTGCCCTTGCTCCCGATACCAATATCGGCCAGGTATCGGAACAGAGGATCATTGAACTCTTCGGCCTGCCTTTTGAGCGCGACAATGAGCCTCCTACTTCAGGAGTAGGCCTGCGGATATTCACGGGTGGAGAATATCATTATCCATTAAATCAGCGCACCCGATTACGCATTGGCGTAGATATCTCCCAACGCGACTATGAAAGAAGCCCCTATGATCGTTCGGCCCTTTCCCTGCATATTGGCCCGCAATTCCTGATTTCTCAACGAACATCTGTCAGCCTGCTTGCAACGACTGCTCGCCGTTGGGAAGCCGGCAGGATTGCTTCAAACGATCACGGTGTGAGCTTTGAGGGGAGACATCAGACGGGGCCTCGCACCCTCTTGAACTTCGATCTATCCTGGGCAGAACGATATTACAGGGAAGCCGACCCTCAAAACAACGGGATTGTCCATAATTACATATTCGGTGGACGATTCTACGCTACTCCAAATCTGAATTTTTCAGGATCGCTGCTATGGGGGCGAGAGCGACCGCATTTTATGAATGGCCGTCATAGGACTAAGGGCCTTTTCATGAGTGTCAACCGGGATTTCCCCCGGGGTTATACCGTGGGCCTTAACGGATCCCTTCGCAGGACAAAATGGGATACGCAGAATCTTACGGATGACGGAAGCCTCAGAAAAGACGAGACTACGGATATAAGTGTCAATATCCTCAAGAGGGATTTAACCATCTTCGGCTTCAGTCCTCGTTTGACAATCGGCCGTTCCAGGCGTGATTCAAATAAAGCCCCTGATGATCAGGATTACACACGTACTTATGGTGATTTGAGTTTCGTGAGGCAACTCTAATTCAACGAGAGCGGTTTTTATTCCGGCAATATCCGCCGTGACTAGACCACATTTAGACAGAAACCAGAGAGAAATCTCCAAATTTGCTTTTTTGATTAAATTTTCCTCGGGTCTTGGCAAGAGTTTGATATAATTAGCGGGCGCACAGGTCTGGTCGACCTCGTCCCTCGTATACCTCCCGACTTTTCCTGTGCGTTTTTCCTTCTTCTATATCTTGATTCCCGATCTTCTGGATCACTTGTTTTCTCAAAATGAGTGTTTGCCATCAAGTGTTTTGATGTGCACTTCAAGGTGCTGTATCTCATAAGGCATGCTGTGATGAATTATGACGAAATTACACTGGAACAGGCCCAAAAATCGCTAGGCCTGAAATGGACGCGTTATGGCCCCGATGTAATTCCATCCTGGATTGCAGATATGGATTATCCGGTGGCAAATCCCATATCCGACCTGCTTCGGTCCCTTGCTGATTCTGGCGATTTATCGTATGCCCCCAACATGCATGAGGGCCAGCTGGCTCAACTTTTTTCGCAAAGGATGCAGAACCGTTTTGACTGGATGCCAGACCCCGCCGGCTTTGATGGGATGACCGACCTCGTGCAGGCGATTTACATTGCGGTGACAGCACTTTGTGAAAAGGATCAACAGGTGATTATGCAGACCCCAACTTATCACCCGATTCTTTCTGCATGCCGGAAAATGAATCGAGAAATGGTATTTAACCCGCTCGTACCATCGGACAATGAGTGGCAGATTGATTTTGATCAGTTGCGGGAATGCATGGGTTCGAAGTCCAGATTGTTTCTATTGGTGAACCCGCACAATCCCTCTGGCAAGGCATTTCGAAAGGATGAACTGGAAACCATTGCCAATATCGTTCTGGAGAATGATCTGGTTGTCGTCTCGGATGAAATACATTGCGATCTGGTGTATTCAAATGCAGGGCCGCATATTCCGTTTGCATCGATTTCAAGGGAGGTGGCAGAGCGAACAGTAACGTTTAATTCTGCAACCAAATCCCACAATATGGGCGGGATTCGATGCGCAATAGCGCATTACGGTTCTGAATCTCTACGCAAGCGGTTTGATCGTTTTCCTGATGGCATGCGTGGTGGCAGCAATGCGATCGGTAACCGAGCCACCCGAATTGCCTGGGAACAGTGTGATGACTGGCTGGAATACACAATCTCCTACCTTGAGGCAAACCGGGATTATTTCATTGATTATCTGGAAAAAAACATGCCGGATTTACGGCATATCCCAAATCAGTCGACATTTCTCGCCTGGGTTGATTGTCAGAAACTTTGCCTTGACCAGGATCCGGCAGAATTTTTCCTGGAAAAAGCAAAGGTAGCCGCTTATTCAGGTGCCCAGTTTGGACTTGGCGGGGAGGGGTGCATCAGAATGAATTTTGCAACATCCCGCTCTATTCTCTCGGAGAAACTGGATCGCATGAAAAGATCCCTGGACGAAGTTCATGGATGATGACATTCTTGTTCCCTTAATTATTCTCATAATTCGATAAAATCATATAGAATAATCAATCGCTTGCTTTGGTCATTTAATAATTGTATAGACCTCTTTGGTATAGGCCTATTTTTTTGAAGAGCAGGTTATGGAATTATGCAGTCCAGAACAATAAAGATCGTTGATGTTACCTTGCGGGATGGTGAGCAGACACAAGGAGTGTCATTCTCCCAGGCTGAAAAGGTTGCCATTGCCAGGGCCCTGCTGAGTTCCCTGAAGGTAGATCGTATTGAAGTGGCATCAGCGAAAATCTCGCAAGGAGAGCAAGAGGCTGTCTCACGCATCACTAAATGGGCAGCTGATCAGGGTTATCTGGAACGGGTTGAGGTTCTTGGTTTTACCGATCACATGTCCAGTGTAGACTGGATCAACAGTGCTGGCGGTAAGGTATTGAACCTGCTGACCAAAGGCAGTGAAAAGCATTGTCGTGAGCAACTAAGGATGTCTGTGAAGGAACACCTTGCCGGTGTCGAGAAAACCATCGAATATGCACAGGATACCGGTCTTGATGTGAATGTTTATCTTGAGGACTGGTCAAATGGATATGCGGATAACAGGGATTATGTGTTTGAGATGATGGATGCACTGAAGGACATGCCCATTGCCCATATCATGTTGCCAGACACTCTGGGAGTAATGACTCCGAAAGAGGTTTACAGCAGCATTTCTGACATGATGTCCCGCTACCCCAGCTGTCAATTTGATTTTCATCCCCACAATGACTATGGCCTCTCGACTGCCAATGCCATGGCGGCGGCTGAAGCGGGCGTTGCCTCAATCCATTGCACGATCAATTGTCTCGGCGAGAGGGCCGGAAATGCCTCTTTGGCTGAAGTATGCACGGTGCTTAGGGACAAGATGGATATTGATCTCAATATCCAGGAAAAGGACTTTTACACTATCAGCCAGATGATTGAGAATTTCTCAGGCAAGCGAGTAGCCGAGAATGCACCTATTGTTGGCTCTAATGTGTTTACCCAGACTGCAGGAATACATGCAGATGGCGATCAGAAGGGTAAACTGTATCAGACTTGCCTGAGCCCGGACCGATTTAATCGTTCTACGTCTTACGCACTCGGAAAAATGAGTGGCAAGGCATCCTTGCAGAAAAACCTGGAAATTCTTGGAATTAGCCTGTCCGAGAAAGATCAAGTTAAGGTACTGGAAAAGATCGTCGGTTTGGGTGATTCCAAAACAGAGATAACCGTTGAAGATCTTCCACTAATCATCGCTGATGCACTTGAATCGGGTGGACATCGATATTTGGAATTGCTGAATTGCACGATCACCAGTGGATTAGAGCTTAACTCAATTGTCAGTCTGCAGGCGCGGCTCTATGAAGATACATATAAGGCGACGGGTAGTGGTAACGGAGGGTTTGATGCGTTTATCAATGCAATTCGGGAAATTGTAGACCGAACAGAGATTGTATTTCCGGAATTGATTGACTATCAGGTTCGGATTCCCAAGGGCGGTACGACCAGTGCGTTGGTTGAATGTATTATCACATGGGAAACCGAAGGCCAACGGTATCGGACCAGAGGAGTTGATGCCAACCAGGTGTTTGCGGGTATTAAGGCTTCAATCAGGATGCTGAATATGCAGTTCAGGGCGTTGGAAAAACCCATCGTCGAGTATTCGTAATGTCTGAACGATGTATATGTGACCAAGATGGGGTGTAGCCAAGCGGACTAAGGCACCGGATTCTGATTCCGGCATTCGGAGGTTCGAATCCTCCCACCCCAGCCAACACCATCAACTTAAGAGGAAAACCAGATGAAACAATTAACGGCATTATGTATTGGGTTGATCCTGTCTGCCTGTGGCGGAGGCGGGGCGATGAATGGAAATATGGAAGGTTCAGGAGTTTCTTTCGAAAGAAATACAGAATTTCGAGGCCCATGGATTCGGGTATTTATCGAGCACGAAGAAGGAAGGGAATTGTCCGTTAACTCGTACGATCATGTGGACATGTCGGTGGCCGAGCAAAGCCCAGTCCCAAATCATGAAGCAAGACGATGGTGGCTTACCAAGGTCGACGAAACCGAGGGAACTTCATACGTCACTGCCTTTGTCAGCTGGGACGGGGACAACCCTGAAGACTATATTATGGCCGGCTGGTGGGCTCAATTTGATAACGAGCAACCGCCAAATCTGACGTATCAAAATCTCACCGAGTACGCCATTATTGATGGGCCAGAATTTGACCCGGAGATAACCCCCCAATTGTCGATACCGACAGAAGGAACTGCACAGTATACTGGACCGGCAGGAGGAGTATATTGGTATGCTCCCGTCGCCACCTCGGATGAGGGCTATTTCATCCTGGATGGATGGGAGGCCAACGTCGACATGACAGTAGAGTTTACATCTGGGACGTTGAAGGGATGTATAGGATGTACTGGTGACTTTACGATAACTGATGCCTTAATTCCTGCTTCAATGGGAGAGGTTGAATTTGATATCACGGACTACGAAATGCATCTGCTGACAGCCCGGTATGATGAAAGTGGTCTGGTTGAGAATGGGATCGTGGAAATTCGCCATCCCGATCTTGACCTTGTGAGCTTGCCCAATAGCGCTTGGGTTTCATTTTTCTCTCATCTCCCCGATGTAAATGATGACCCTAGACTTATTGGCGGATTTGTCCAATCTGACTATAACGAGAAAGATGGCAGTGAGGGCGGATTCTTCGGCTCTTTCGCCGGGTTGAGTGATGCTTTTCTGGCAACAGGAAAAACCGATCAGTAGAAATTTGGACTGCCTGGGATGTGCAGTCATTGCCGGTTGCCGATTGAACAAAAAAGGTAACTGCTCTCTCCCCCGCCGAGTGGTCAGGCAGGGGGGCGAGCAGTTACACTTGATCTATACTTGGCTTCTCATTTTGCCCGGCCGAGGGACACTCACTTGAAAATACTGTTCCTGCATCATTCTGTCAAACCAGGTCCACGCCGCTATGCTATGATGGCCGCATGATGAATGTGCAAACCCAGACCGGGCGCCGTCCGTTGCCGATCGGCTATCAATCCCTGCCAATCTCCGCAACGAGGGCTGCTACTATGTCGACAAGACGCCCCTGATCCGGCAGATGATCGGGCAGGGGCGGTTCTACTTCCTGTCCCGTCCCCGGCGCTTCGGCAAGAGCCTGCTGGTTGACACCCTGCAGGAACTGTTCGAGGGCAACGAGCCCCTGTTCCGGGGACTGGACATTCACCCGCACTGGGACTGGTCGGTAAAGTATCCCGTAGTCCGCCTGAGCTTCGGAGGCGATGTCGATACGCCTGAAGATATTGAGAGTCATGTTCTAAATCAGTTGTACAAGATCGAACTGGCATTTGACCTGAAATCCCTGCCTCCGGTAACAGACTCTCCCAATCGACTTCGGAGCATCCTGACTCGTCTTCACCAGACGACTGGCAAGCAGGCGGTGGTGCTGGTCGACGAATATGACAAGCCCGTCCTGGACGTGCTGGAGGACAGCGAGAAAGCCCGGGCAAACCGGGACTGCCTTAGAGAAATATACAGCATCCTGAAGGATTCCGAAAAGCACATCCGCTTTGTCTTCGTTACCGGCATCACGATGTTCTCGAAGAACAGCTTCTCGTCGGGACTGAACAACCTCACGGACCTCAGCCTGTCTCCGAAGTATGCAGCCATCTGCGGCTACACGGACCGTGACCTGGATACCGTGTTTGCCCCCGAACTGGAAGGGCTGGACCGGGACAGGATCCGTG
>VXPI01000345.1 GCA_009839585.1 Gammaproteobacteria bacterium | reverse complement strand
CTACCAGTGGATTACAGCCTTGACACTGATCATTTCGGCGGTATTTCGAAAAGGTGGTGATGTCACATTCATGGTTGATGAATTGCAGGGTGTATTTGATCCCAAGGGTGGTTATATCAAGCCCGGCACACATGGGCAATATGTACCGTCTCTGGTTGCCGAAATCGGAAACGTGGTGGAGGCCCATCTGAAGAAGATCGGCATGATTATTGAAGAGGAAATGAGTGAGTCAAGGCAGGCGATGATTGAGGAGAAGCGCAAGCAATTCGAGGAAATGCAGCAGGTGAATATAAAGGGCACATTCCCATCCGGGTCGAGAGGGGATTTCCCGATCGGCGCGACTCTTTGCGAAAAATGCTATGTCATGGCGGTAGTGATGATGGACGGATGCATGGTTTGCCTGAATTGCGGAGAGAGCAAGTGCGGGTAATCAAGGAACTGTAACCTCTTCCTCTTCTCTCCATTTGATCTTTCAGTTGCACTTGATAAAGCCTTGATGCGTGGTCTCTTGCCACCATATCGGGTGCAAAAAAGGGCCGAGTTCCAGTCCGAAGTGCAACACTGCCTATACGCTCCTATGAAAATAACGAAAATGTCAAGTGTATTTCCTGGTTTTTTTGCCGGTGGTTGAGGCCGGTTTACGTTACTTATTGTATAAACTACCAAAAAAGGGTTGCATTCAGCAACCCCGTATTTTGATTTTGGCTGATCGATTCAGCCAGTTTTAGGTGTTCAGATCGATAAAGGTGTTAGCTTAGTCGTTGACACCTTGGGTGGACCGACCAAATACAAAATACTAGACATAAGACCACCTCCTGTAATGAGTTAAACATGGCAGTAGCATATCACGGTATGTGCGACACGGATAGCCCAAGTTGCAAATTTTACAAGGAGCAGATGGACCTCCCGTTTGCATGATTCCAATGTACCTGCTTCATAAAGGCACAAGGTGTCCGCTCATGATTCTCCATTGAGAACTGGCCTTTGCGGAACCCAAGCATGATCTGTTGGTTTGTCCGGGTATTTCTCCAGCAAGAGTACCGAATTGAATCATAATTTCCGTCTCTCGTTCATGGTCTACAGTCTTCAGGCTCATGTGTGGCTTTTTCAGGTATGATAGTTCTGTTGATGAACCGGAAAGCTACGGTCCAGCGAAGCAGATTTCCATTGTGAGGAACATGTGAATACGGCTTACGAATGACTGTCGGCCGATAGGTCAACGGGAAAACTCAAACCAGCAGTCCACTGTCGGTCTCGTTCCGGCATCTCGAGTGTCCGTTATCGCCATGCCTGGATTTATCCCGACCGAAAATTCTCGAATACAGAATGCCCGAACCGCTCCAGCATCACATTGAAAATGGCTACCTCCCTGTTTTTTGATCGCAAAGTTCTTTCATGGGCCCTGTATGACTGGGCAAATTCGGCTTTTGCGACAACCGTGGTGGCTGGATTTTTCCCAGTCCTCTACAGCCATATGACTAGTGACCTGACGACACAGGAAGCGCAAATCTGGCTCAACGTCACGATTGCTCTGGGCAGCATTGTCGTTGGCATCAGCTCGCCTATTCTGGGTGCGATTGCGGATTCAGGCAGTCAGAGGAAAACCTTCCTTGCCGGATTTACCCTGCTTGGCATCATTATGTGTCTGGGTCTTGGCTGGGCTGCGTCCGGTCTGTGGTGGGTGGCATTGATCCTGTATGGAATCGGACTGGTTGGATTCAATGGAGCAATCACGTTCTACAACTCACTTCTGGTCTTGATAACGTCTATTGATCAAGTCGATGTAGTCTCCGGTTACGGTTATGCACTGGGGTACATTGGTGGCGGTCTATTGTTCCTGATCAATGTGTTGATGGTCACCAATCCGGGCTGGTTTGGGTTTGAGACAACCTCGGTCGCTCTCGCTGTGTCATTTATGTCAGTTGGGATATGGTGGCTGGTTTTCAGTTTGCCTCTTTTCCTGTTCGTCGAGGAGCCCCGCACTGAGCGAAGCCAGAGCATTGGTTCAACCATCGGCGAAGGATGGCATCGGTTCAAGTCAACGCTTCGGGAAATCCGGATGCTCCGTGCTGCGACTTTCTTCCTCATTGGTTATTGGCTGTACATCGACGGTGTCGCGACCATCTTCAAGATGGCGGTTTTTTTTGCAGACCGTATTTTGGGTCTGCCTTCCGATAGTCTTATCAAGGCGTTGTTGCTGACCCAGTTCGTGTCTTTTCCGGCCGCACTGTTCTTTGGCTGGTTCGGTAAGAAGACGGGCCCCAAATCTGGAATCTTTATCTGTATTGCCGTGTATGTGATTGCCATCACCTACGCATGGCAATGGTTGGATTCTGCACTGGATTTCTACTTTCTGGCGGTGGCTATTGGTCTGGTTCAGGGGGGCATTCAGGGTCTTAGCCGGTCCCTCTTCACAAGGCTGATTCCGAAATCTAGGACTGCGGAGTTTTTCGGGTTTTTCAATCTTGTTGGCAGGTTCTCGAGTATTCTGGGCCCGTTGATGATGATTATGGTTCCAATTCTGATCATTGGGGCTGATGAGCGAGACAGCATTCTCGTGTTGCTGGTACTGTTTGCCGGTGGTGCATTCTTCTTATCGAGGGTGGACATCAATTCGGGTGTTGATGAGGCCAGGCGTCTGGATGACTCCATAGGCCTGCCGAAATCCTGAAGGATAAAATTTCAGGAAATCAGGTGCTCGTTTGCACTCACTAAACCGGCAATCCATTACACTCGCAGTAGGCGATTTCTGACTTCAGTGAACATCCAGTGAATCCTGACAAGGCATCCTTGACATGACTGTATCGAGTTTCACAGGCGAAAACTCTTCGCCCCTGGATATCTATCACAGACAACTCAACTGCTCCAGAGAATCCATTGATCTGGATTTCTGGAAAAAACCCCAAGGTGTGTCGGTTCCTGATGATGAGCTGAATTTTCTGCTGATTCCGGACGCAGTGGAGTCTGCTGCCTGTCTGGATCTCGCCAGGCAAGTGCACCGCTGGCAGTCTGAACAGGAGGATGCTGCTGAGCAAATCACGCGGGCATTGATGGTTACCATGGGAGGCCTGTTGCCGAGTGTGCTCCTCTATGATCATCTGGTTGAGGGTCGTCTGGACGGGACGCCCACAATCGAGTTCGGTACGCTCGGCGTTTCCTTGTACAAGGGCCCCGGTCAGCGCTATGAGAGCCCCAAGGTTCAGCACGGTATTTCTATCCCGATCAGTGGTCAGACAGTCTTGCTGCTGGATGACATGGGTGATGGCGGAGGGACTTTGCAGTTCCTGAATCAATACATACTGGACAGTGGTGCTCGAAGAGTGTTGACTTTGGCTATGTACATGAAGCCAAAAGCGAGGACGGTATGTGATGCAGACTTCTCATTTGGTGAAACACCACAGGATACGTGGATCATTACGCCACGCGAGAGAATTGAAACGCTGGTTAAACGGGTACCCGTGTGGAAGCAACGAGGTGCCTCTATAGAGGAATGTCGCCGCCGACTGATCGACTTGATTGGCTATACAAAATCAGAAGTGGACTACTATCTTGGGCAAGCCTATAACCGATCTTGACAAGGATGCCGGAGGTCAGACAAGCAGCTTCTGCAGGGTCACAATTTTTCCCGGTTTGGGACTGCGCGTTCCGATCTCCACAAAGCCTCTCATTTTGTGAAACAATAGTGAAGCCTCATTTCGCGGTTTCACATTTATCTCGGCAACAATCGATAGCAATGACTGCTCACGCGCCCAGATCACAGCCCGGTCATAAAGCTGCTTGCCAATCCCCAGACTCCGATAGGTAGAGTGGACCGCGATGCGGTCAATATACAGAAACTGCTCTTCATGCTCATCGAACCACTGGTAGTTGGTACTGTCATAGCTGGCACCGCTTTCGAAACCAAGCAGGAAGCCACCAATGCCTTGCGGCGTCTGACAAACCAGAAGAAGGCTGGACATTTCTCTCAGCAGGTGAAATCGGGTCGGGTCCATGGGGCTTAGCATGTTGACCGATTCCTGATTTATTTCAAGAATTTCCCGAATGTCAGTATCTGCGAAATCTCGGATCAGCGTTTCCATGCCTTGGTATGGTTGAGAGGGAGAATCATGATTGTGGTTTCTTGCGTTTCAGGTTTCGGACCAGACTTCGTGCAGGGTGGATAGCACGAACCAGTGAAGCTTGAAGAGGCAACGGTTCATTTGCAATCCATGATGCAAGGAATTCGCCACCTAGCGCGGCCCCTGTCATGCCGTGCGATCCCCAGGCTGCTGATAGATACCATCCCGGATGATAGGCGAGTGCAATGTCTGATGACGGGTAGTTCCGTTTTTGCATGGATTGGAACTGACTGGAAAAACTCTCTTGCTCCGGAACTGTGCCAACCAGAGGGAGTCGGTTTTCACTAACCATACGCACGCCATTGTGAGCACTTTCGATGCCGTGATCGAGCTTGCGGTCCGGATTGATGAGATGAGGCAGGGCTGTTTCAAGGTGACGGAGATTCCACTTATCTGCCTCAAGGGTTGGGTTGACTGCAATATTGCCTCTTGCAAAAGTAGAGCCAATCAAGTAACGGCCGTCGGAGGCCGGCAGTAGATAACCCCCATAGCGAAGGATACACTTCGGAGATTGTAGCAGCAGTTCGGCATCAACAAAAGTGCTTTGGCCCGAGACCCGTGTGAAGGGTATCCAGTTGACTTCAGGCCATTCCATTGTATGCCCGGTTGCGAGAATCACGACAGCGGCATCCGAGAGGATTTGCTGATTTGAATCTACTATGCCTATGCCATTTTTGCCGTGCAGGATGTCGAAGGCCTGCTTTCCCAGCCGAAGTTCGATATTTTCATGAGCGAGCAAACGCTTGATCCATTTGCCTGGATTTACGGCCCCGGCTTTTGGATAGAGTAGCCCGGCAAAGGGACATGCAACACCGCTTTCCAATTCTGCCTGATCTGGAGCAGTCGGTTGTACCAGCCACTCGGGAAGGGATCGGGCCGATATTTTTTCCTGACGCAATCTCTGGGCTTCATCTATTGCGAGGGTCAGCAGACCGCATGGGTCGTGGAATATCGTATCAGGGTCCGATTCATTGAGGTGATTCAACAGGAACATGAAACCTTGCAGGGACAGCTGTTCTTCAAGTGAGGGACAGGCGGTCAAGTAGGGAGAATAAACCGCGGCTGGACTGCCGCTTGCCTGCATCGCTACAGAGGATTCCTGCTCCAGAACGGTAACCTGCCATCCACGCCTTGCCAGATGGTAGGCACTTTGGGCACCCGCAATACCCGCCCCAACCACAGTTGCTGTCTTTGACGGGAGTTCGGCTTGCTCCGGAAAATACCATGGCTCCCTGATTCGAATATTCGGTTTCGATTCCATAACGCCTGCCAGCATTTCTCGTTTCCTGCCAAATCCCGGAGCTTTGCGGATATGGAACCCGTTATCGAGCAATGATTGTCGGACCATGGAAGCTACGGTGAATGTTGCAATCGTTGTTCCAGTATTGCTCAGTCTGGCGATTTCGCGAAATACTGGCTTACTCCACATGCCGGGATTCCTGGTCGGTGAGAACCCGTCCAGATACCAGCAGTCGACTTTTGCGATCAGCTCGCTCAATACCTGATGGGCTTCGCCATGACACAGGGTCAGGGTTATGCGACCGGCATCCAGAAAACACCGATGAAAGCCTGTAAGGGTGCCCGGCCACTGCTGGCAGAGCTGCATGGAGAGTGAGTCCAGTTCCGGGAAGAGCGCGTGGCAGGACCTGAGCGTCTTGATGTCAAGCGGGTACTTCTCCAGCGAGATGTAATGCAATCTCGCGTGGTTTCCCGGGTGACGCCGCCACAATTGCCATGTCGCAAGGAAGTTGATCCCCGTGCCGAATCCGGTTTCAGCAATCGTAAAGACTGGCTTGTCCACCCAACGGACCGGCAGGTCATTTCCCCTCAGGAAAACATGCCTTGATTCTTCAAGTCCGTTTTCACGGGAGAAGTAGACATCCTGATAGATGCTTGAGTAGGGTGTTTGATCAATTATTTCAAGAATCACTCAGGATGACCAGTTGTGGTTGTGTATTGGATAGGGTGATTCCTGGTATGAGTGGTTACCGTGTTTGCCGGTAATGCACCATACTTTGATCCTGTCGATATCTCATTTTGCATGGTTATTCGTATAGAATCGAAAGCACAGTTTCCGTTACCCTAGAAACTGGGATGCTGGCCATCCCGGGCAAGAACCAGCGATCTTGTTCATCAGGCATCTTCAATGGCAGTTTACCTCAATCCCAATCACCATATTCTGAAAACAACATGCAAAGACACTTTAAACATATTTCTGTGGAAGATGCGAGATCCCTGATGGCTGAAGAAGCAGTGCAACTTGTGGATATCCGGGATCCGGACTCCCACGCACAAAACCATATTCAGGGATCAATACGCGTTGATAACCAGAATCTCAAGGAATTTCTTGATCAGGCGGATCGCAAGGTCCCGCTAATCGTTTACTGTTATCATGGAAATGCAAGTCAGAGTGCTGCTGAATTCATGGGACAACAGGGGTTTGAACAAGCCTACAGCCTTGATGGTGGATTCAAGCGCTGGCATGACTTATCCCAGATGGATCATTCAGGTTAGGATATTACCCAAAACCCGTACATGAGGCTCAAGAACAAAATGACAGTCTTGTATCGTATTTTCTCCGGATTACATAAATCATGATCGAAACATTGACCACCGCGATTTCCGGACACGGACCCATGGTCAAAATGGTCTGGATACTTCTGGCCGTAGTAATTCTGGATATTGCGAGCCGGCTGCTGATCAGGAAAATGGCCGCACTCACCCAAAAAAGCAAGACGGCCTGGGACGATGCGCTGATCGAGTCAATTGGAGCGCCAGTCCACTGGCTGATCTGGGTTGTTGGCTTGACCGTGGCTTTGGGTGTCTCGGGAATATTGCCGGAAGATATTGCCGGGATGCTGCATGTCGCACGCATCCTGATCGTGATTGCTCTTTTTTCATGGTTCCTGTTTCGCTTGATTGAGTCATTCGGCAATAATCTGGTGGGTACAACCACCTTGAGCGGCGGAACTATTGATCGATCACTGGTCGACATAGCAAGCAAGTTGATCAAGCTTATCGTGGTAGTTCTTGCGGTGCTGATTTCCATGCAGACTCTGGGTTTCAGCCTGACGGGACTGCTTGCATTCGGCGGCATAGGTGGTCTTGCGAAAGTATTTGCCGCCAAGGA